>JACOMT010000075.1:2309-10121 GCA_014623385.1 Paracoccaceae bacterium | reverse complement strand
AATACTGGTTCTCGATCACTGATGAAGAACAGCAGATGCGGTTCTTGATGCGGATCCATGATCCGTTGAAACAATGGAAACTTTCGCCGATGGATCTCCAAAGCCGGGTCCGGTGGGAGCAATATACCAAAGCTAAGGAAGACGTGTTTGCCCGGACAAACATCCCCGAGGCGCCCTGGTACATCGTGCAAGGCAACGACAAGAAACGCGCGCGGTTGAATTGCAGCGACTCGCCCGCAGGAAACAAGCGCGGGACCTCACCTCGAAGCATCCGCAAGTAGACCGGGCCGTCGATTCCATCCGTCGCGTCAAGGATCGTTTCGATATCTGTCGCATCCCCGGCTTCAATGATCGACATGTTCGGGATGCAGCGCAAAGCCGCAATGTCTTCAATTGACTGGTGAGTGACCCCCCCGGGTGTATCCAGACCGGGTAAAAATCCGACGAGACGAACGGGCAGGTTCGGGTAAGCGACTGACATTTGGAGCTGGTCATATGGGCGGCGATAGAGGAACACGCAGAAGCTATGCACAAACGGGATCATACCTTCGCGGGCCATCCCACCAGCCCAGCTCAGCATGTTTTGTTCGGCCATCCCCATGCTGAAAAAGCGATCAGGGTGTGCATCGCGGAACTTGTGGCACTCGGTAGCGACGGTCAGGTCGCCAGATAAAACAACCATATTTGGGCGGCTTGCGCCGTACCTGACGAGATTGTCTGCATGTGGGTTGTTGACAATTCCCATCAGGTGATCTTCTCGAATTCCCATGCGTCATGGAATTTCTGGAACCGTTCAATCTCGTCCTTTCCACCAAAGCGAACATAGTGGAGCTTTGGTTTGCGCTCTTCCAGAAGCGGAATGCCCTGAGCGCTGTTCGTGTAGCACAGCACAACAAGCGGCTGGCCAGCGTGATCCGTGTGGTTGATCGCAGTATCGATGGCCTCGACATCGTGGCCATTCACAACAACATCCTTGCCGCCAAATGCCTCGACGCGCTTGTCGATAGGTTCCAGGTTCATCTGATCCGCTGTCGCCCCGTCGCATTGCATCCCATTGACGTCGACGCAGATCACCACATTGTCGAGCTCATATTGAGAAAGGCATTGAATACCTTCCCAGGTTTGCCCTTCTTCGAGTTCGCCGTCCGACATGAAAACAACGCAGCGTCCAGTTTCACCCTTGAGCTTGCGTGCGAGTGCGATCCCTCCGGCTTGACTGATGGCTTGGCCAAAAGAGCCGGTTGTCAGCTCAAATCCTGGCGAATGCTCCGCGCCGATCATCTCGACCGAACTTCCATCTGTGTTAAAACTGAAGAACGCATCCGCTGACAAACGGCCCGTTTCCACGAGCGTGGCATAAATTGCGACGGCATAGTGGGCAGGAGAGATCAGGATGCGATCATTATCAGGCCCTTGAGGCCCGTTATAGACCGCACCATGACCCGGTTTGACGCCATTTTGCCCAGGTGGACCCGGGTTCTCGGCCGGGACGAATGCGCCCTCACTCGGCCCAAGATTGAGCGATTTGGTGTAAAGCGTCGCGAGCAGATCAGCACATGAAAGCGTCTGGCTCAGATAGGACCCGTTGTTCTTGAGGGTCAGTTCCAGTACGCGACGCCTGACGTCATGAGCAACTCGTCTCGCGTGAGTTTGCCATGTGTTGTCAATCAATGTTCCGTTCTCCTTTGGCGGGTCTCTTGCACTGAGTTCTTTCAGATCAGTCCGATTGTGCTAAAGTGGAAAAGAGTCCCTGAAAGGTCTGGACCTTTGTACCTATTGAAATGGGGAGGTTGTCAACATGAATCTTCAGGCAATGAAACGCGCGGCTGTCCCGTTGCATGCGGAGGTGGCCGAGGTGTTGCGCCATCAAATCATGTCTGGTGATCTGCCTGCGGGCGCAAAAATGCCCGCCTTGCGTGAGCTAACCGAGCAGTTGGGCGTCGCGCGCATGACCGTGGTTCAAGCGATGAACACGCTTGAAGATGAGGGGCTGATCGAAAAGCACTCGGGCAAGGGGACTTTCGCCAAAGCCGTCAAGATTCCGGCGCGCCACACTATGCAGATGAAGGCAGACATTTCCCAAATCTACAACATGGTCGAGCAGATGGAGGTATCGGTCACCCAGAACGAGGCAGTCATCGAAAAAACCGCCGAAGGCAGGTATTTTCGGTCGATGACCCGTATCCATACGCGATTGGGCAAACCGTTTTGCCAGGTAGATATCAAGCTTGATGATCAAGTTTTTGATCTTGCGCCAGGTCGTTTTACAAAAGAAATCGTAGTTTCAGTTTTGCGGGACCTTGGGGTTAACGTGCAAAAAGCGCGCCAAAAGGTGACAATCTCATACGCCGATTTTGCGATGGCCCAGGCTTTGGGCATCAAGGTGAACTCTGCTGTCTTTCGTGTTCTACGACAGTTCCTGGATGCGGATGGCCAGCTGATTTATTCTGCAACGCTGTCTTATCCGGGCGATCTGCTTGAGCTTGAAATGGAATTTGTGACAGGGGAGGCTTGAAAAGCACACTTGAATTCGCTCCAAAATCACTAAAAGGTATGTACATCTGGACCATTAGCATCCCAAAAGGCTATGGTACGAAGCAGGGAGGGCTTCAAAATGAAACTCATCAAACTGGCTGCCGCGGGTTTTGCGGCACTTGGCCTGAGCGCAGGCGCGGCTTTTGCAGAGTGGCCTGAAAAGCCGATCACCTATGTGGTGTCGTTTGGGGCCGGCGGAAACGCTGACATTGTGGCGCGCATGAACGCCGAAGTTCTGAGTGAAGCGCTTGGTGTGCCCGTAAACGTCGTCAACAAGCCCGGCGGAGCGCACATTCCGGCGACAATGAGCGTGCTGGAGGCTCCTGCGGATGGATACACGGTCTTCAACTGGTCGCCACCCAGCTTTATGGTTGTGCCCCTGACTCGCGAGACCCCCTACGATCCGCTCGAGGATTTCATTCCGCTTTATGCTGGTATCTCGGCTTCAAACGCGCTCTATGTGCGTGCCGACAGCCCTTACACCACCTTCGAGGAGTTCATCGAGGGCGCAAAGGCGAACAAGCTGACCATGGGCGTGAACAATTTTGGTGCACCGCCGAACCTGTCGGCCGTACAGATGGCGTCCGAGTTCGGCCTTGAGTTCAACACGATTGCACTGAAGACCATCCCTGCCACGCTCGTAGGTCTGATCGGTGGGCAAGTTGATGTAGCCGTGGGGCAGGTTGCCTCGATCCACGCCTATGGCGACGAAATCCGCCCGCTGATCATCCTCGATAATGACCGCAAGCCTTATTACAATACGGATCTGCCCGGTGTCCGCACCGTGGGCGAGGCTTTCCCGGGCAAAGAGGCGGGCACGTGGGTGCATGGCGGTCTGGCTGTGAAGGCGGGCACGCCCCAGGAGATCGTGGAACAGCTCCTAGAAGCCTCCAAATCGATGGGTGAAGAGGAATTCATCTCCAGAGTGCCAAAGGCGGTCAGCTATGACTGGACCCATGGCGTCGAAGAAACGACCGCGCTCATTCAAGCTGGTATCAATCTCTATTCGCCGCTTCTGGACAGCCTTGGTCTGCTGAAGAAGTAAGGCGGGAACCAACGAACGCGTCGCGTAAGAGCTCTTGCGCGGCGTTTCTTGTCCAGGGGATGCCAATGCTCAGCCAACGCATTGCAAATCTGGTCTTCGTCGTGATGGTTGTCGGCGCATGCGGATACTTCGCATGGATGGCAGAAGGCTTCACCACGTCTGGCCTGCTGGCGAGCGCAGGCTTGCCATCAAAGTTTTTCCCGCAACTCATCCTTGGGCTCACGAGCATCTGCGCCGTGATTGTAGGGTACGCCTATCTCACACGCGGTGCCGCAGGGGGCGATGACGGTGAGACGGTGTTCGCTGACGCAAAAGAAGCGCGGCAAGGCATGTTGATGCTGGTCGTTGTGGTGGTCTGTTATGCGATCTGGCGGAATTTCGGGTTCTTGCCAATGGCACTTCTGCTGGGCCCTCTGAGCCTTTTGGCGATGGGGGTCTTCAAACCGACGTTCTACATTGTCGTGCTGGCACTCACAGCCGTCGTGACGCTGATCTTCACCTATGGTCTCGGAATCGGGTTGATCTGACATGCTTGACGGTGCCGCGCTCGTATCCGCTTTGGCTCTGCTCGCTGATCCCCTGACCATGCTGCTTCTTGTCTTGGGCATCGTGCTTGGTCTGGTGATCGGCATTTTGCCGGGGCTTGGTCCGCCAATTGCCATCGCCCTTGCGCTGCCCTTCACCTTCTACATGGACACCGTGCCATCGATGGTCTTGTTACTGGGGATTTACTCGGCGGCGATTTATGGTGGCTCGATCTCAGCCATCGCAGTGGGGATCCCCGGCACTGGGGCCGCCATCGCCACATTGCTTGACGGCAACAACATGTTCAAGCAGGGTCGGGGCGGCGAAGCGCTCGGCTTTTCGCTCACGGGCTCAATCATCGGTGGTCTTTTTTCGGCAGTCTGTCTGGCACTTATCGCGCCGTTCATGGCGCAGCTTGCCGCCAAATTCGGGCCACGCGAATATCTTGCGATCTCCGTCTTTGGTCTCATCGTCGTGGTGCGTGTTGCTGGTCAAAGCTTGCCCAAAGGTCTGCTTGTTGGCGCTCTCGGCATCTTTTTGACCACTTGGGGCCTTGATGAGCTCAACGGGACCGAGCGGTACACCTTCGGGACCTATCATCTTTATGAGGGCCTGCCACTCGTGCCGTTCCTCGTCGGTCTTTTTGCAATGTCCGAGGTGCTGATCGGCGCGGAACGCGCCGCGCGCAAGGTCGACTTCTCAATGGAGAGCCTTACGGTCAAATTGCCAGGGTTCAGAACGCTGGCAAGATTGAAGGACGTGATCTTGCGGTCTTCGATCATCGGCACTGTCATCGGGATCATACCAGGGGAAGGTGCCGCTGTGGGTGCGTTCTTTGCCTATTCTGAAGCCAAGCGCCGATCCAGGGAACCGGAAAAATACGGCACGGGCATTCCCGAGGGCATCGTTGCGCCAGAGACCGCCAACAATGCGACCGTCGGCGGCGCGCTCATCCCGACGTTGACTCTTGGTGTTCCCGGTTCCCCGGCCGCGGCCGTGTTGCTTGGTGCGCTGCTGATTCAAGGCCTGACACCGGGGCCGAAGCTCTTCACTGATGAGCAGGAGCTGATGTACGCGATCTTCATCGGCCTTTTCATCATCAACATTCTGATGATGTTCATCGGTCTTGTCGCGATCAGATTTGCGGCACAGCTCATCCGTGTGCCGACCTCTGTCATTGTGCCAACGGTTTTGTCGCTCAGCTTTGTCGGCATCTATTCGGTCTCCAACAGTTTCTTCAATGTCAGCGTTCTGCTGGGTGCGGGCATCCTTGGCTATGTTGTTCGCAAGTTGGGATATTCCATTGCTCCGCTCTCCATCGGTTTCGTGTTGGGCCCAATCCTGGAAAACGCTCTGCGCCAGTCGCTGACCATCGCGGATGGCTCTATGTTTGAATTCTTCAACACCCCCATCGGTCTCACGATCTATGCCGCTTTGGCGCTCACGATCCTATGGGGGCCGATCACATCAAGGCTGTGCAAATGACCCGACCGAATATTTTAATCATCTACGCTGACCAGATGCGTTACGACGCCATCGGCTGCGCGGGCAATCCAGTTATTCGAACTGCCAATATCGACCGGCTCTCGGCCGAAGGCGTGCATTTCCAAGAGGCCTATACGAGCTGTCCCATCTGCTGCCCATTCCGCGCCTCGATGCTCACAGGAAAGTATGCCCAAGGCCATGGCATGATCCAGAACCATTTCCCGCTACGGGGTGGGCAGGGGTTCCTGGCGGAATACCTGAAAGATGCGGGGTACCAGACAGGTTACATTGGCAAATGGCACCTCGAAGGAGGTCCCAAGCCAGGCTTCGTGCCACCTGACAGGCGCTTCGGATTTGACCATTTCATCGGGTTCAATCGAGGTCACGACTATCGCTCGTCAATCTACTATGACGATGCGGGCCAGGCCTACCATTCTGCGCGTTACGAGCCGGACTATCAGACCGACCAATTCATGGAGTTCATTGACGGGGCGGCCAGGAAGGACGCACCGTTCGTTGGTTATCTCAGCTATGGTCCGCCGCATTTCCCCATGGATATACCGGACCATTTGCGCCGCATCTACCGCCCCGATGAGATCCCCCTGCCGCCCGGTGTGCCGGACCCTGATTTGCAAATGCGGGTTCAAAAACACCGCAATGAGGTGCTCTGCGGCGGTGATCCGAGGTCTGGTCACAAGAGCCATTGCACCCATGAGACAAAACCGGTGGGCGAAATCGAGACCGAGGCCGAGATTCGCGAGTTCATCGCCGAGTATTACGGTATGATCCACAACATCGACTGGAACCTTGGTCGCATCCTCAACCAGCTGGACGCTCTGGACATTGTCGAGGATACGATGGTGATCTTCCTTTCCGATCACGGCGATATGTTGGGACAGCACGGCTCCTTCTGTGGGATCAAGAACCAGGCCTACCGCGCATCTATGCATGTCCCCCTGATTGTGCGCTATCCGGCGCGTTTCAAACCGCAACGGTCCGAGGCAATGATCGACGTGGGCGTCGATATGATGGCGACGCTCTTTGATCTGGTCGGCATCGACATGCCCAAGGGCCGTGACAGCCAAAGTTATCTGCCCGTGCTTGACGGTACCGCGTCAGAGCACCGCGACAGGCTCTGGTATCAGGTCTTCCGTCAGACAGGTGGCAATCTGATCGAATATACGCCCTATGCCGAACGCGGGATACGCTCGAAGGATTGGCTCTACGTCAGGCGCAAGGATCACCGCGCTTATCTTTTTGATCAGCGTGCAGACCGCGATGAGCAGGTGAATCTTGTTGATGATCCAGCCCATTCGGCGATGATGGACTGTTTAGATACCGAGCTTGAGACCCATATGAAGGCCACAGGCGATGATTGGGACATGGCCGCCGACTTCCCGCCGCCTGACTGGGTGACCCACGCCGAGGCCAGGGAGCATCTGGAAAAGGTGCTGCTCCCATCCGCTATTCACGTCCCATGAGGTCCCCATGCTATTGACTGGACCGCACGAGGTTGACCCTGCGCCGTTTGATGACATCAGCATTGATCTGTGTTCGCGTCGCGAAGACGTCGTGATTATGAGCGCGGATCTAAGCAAATACTGTCAGATCGTCCGTGTGAAAAATGAGCTGCCCCGCCAACATCTCGATGTTGGCATGGCCGAGCAGAACCTTCTTTCAGTGGCGGCGGGTGTGGCCAAGGGGGGCTACATTCCGATTGCCACTTGCTTTGCCTGCTACATCACGCGCCGCGCCTATGATCAAATGATGATCTGCATGGGAACGGGGAGCGGCCCGGGAACAAATCAGGAACGCGGGCCGACCAACATCGCCATCGGCTTCACCCCGGGAATTGCCAACCCTGCGCGTATTCACCATCAGGCGGCAGAAGACCTCGGGATGGTGCGTGCAATCCCAAACGCCACCGTCATAGACCCCATGGATCCGACGGATTTTCGGGCCGCAGTACACGCAGCGGTCGACCTGCCTGGTCTTACGTACATTCGAGGTCATCGAGGTGATACGCCGCGCCTTTTGGATCCCACCAAATTCACCTTTGAGTTGGGCAAGACCTACAAGCTGAAAGAGGGCAAAGACATCGGGATCATTGCCACAGGGCACGGTACCCAGTGGGTGCTGGAGGCTTCCGGTCTGCTGACAGAGCGCGGTGTGGATCACGCGCTTTTACATGTTCCAACGCTCAAGCCTGTGAATGAGGCCGA
>JACOMT010000075.1:0-2292 GCA_014623385.1 Paracoccaceae bacterium | reverse complement strand
AGGCCGAGATCGCTGACTTTGCCTTTGCCCACAACCAGATCGTGACAGTCGAAAACCACCAGATCGTGACAGGTCTCGGGTCTTTGGTGGCCGAGATTGTCTCAGACGTCGGTGGCGGGCCCAGGATCACAAGGGTAGGTCTCCCGAATCGGTGGGCACCGGGGGGCACTATGCCTTACATCCGCGCCCAACTGGGCCTCGACGCCGAAACGCTGGCAAAGCGCATCGCGAAGGTGGCGGTATGAGACGCAACCAATCCATAAGCGACCTTGAAATTCTCGCCGCCAGGATCCGACGCAACGTGCTTGAGATTTGCCGCCAACGCGGGGGCTACGCGGCCCAGGGCGTCGCTTTGGCGGATATCGCTGCAGCACTCTATTTTGACGAAATGCGCCTGGATGACGACGGCTGGTTCCGCGACCGTTTCGTGCTCTCCAATGGTCATGACGCAATCATGACCTATGCGGCACTTGCAGAGACGGGTCACTACACGATGGACGACCTGCGGACCTATAACGAAGACGGAACCAGGGTTGATCAAAGCCCGATCGAAGGACAGCCTGGCTTCGAGATTACCGCAGGCTCGTTGGGGCAGGGGCCAAGCCAGTCGGCAGGGCTTGCCTGGGCGCTGCGCCAGCAGGGATCGGATGCGCGCGTCTATTGCCTTTTTTCGGACGGAGAATTGCAGGAGGGGAATGTTTGGGAAGGCGCGATGTTCGCTGCACACCAACAGCTGGATAACCTCTGTTACATCATCGATAACAACGACATGCAGGCGTCTGGCCATACGGCAGAGGTGATGGCGGTAGAACCGGTGCCCGAGAAATTCGAGGCCTTTGGATTCAGGCCCAGACGGATCAGCGGCACGGACATTGGCGAACTGCTCGACACGTTCGACGAAGCCCGCGCGACCAAAGGCAAACCCTTTGTGATGATATGCGCCACGCGCCTATGGGATGGTATTGACTGCCTTCAGCGGGCACTGCCGATGGCGCACTATACCGCCAAAGGCGCAGTCGATTGGGATGCAGGCGTTGCGGAAATCACGTCAACTTTGGCGACCCTGGAGGCAAAGCAGCATGATTGAGAAACCACTCGCAGGGAAAGTGGCTGTCGTCACCGGTGCGGGCCGTGGAATCGGAAAATCGATTGCTTTGGCCTTTGCCAAAGCAGGAGCGGATGTTGCGATTTGTGCGCGTTCTGCCTCTGAAATCAAATTTGTGGACCAGGCCATCTCGGAACTTGGGCAAAAGTGTTTCAGCATGCCGGTTGACCTAGCAGAAACAGAGCAGGTTTCGGCCTTTTGTCATGGCATCTTGCTCAAGTTCGATGCGGTTGATGTTCTCGTCAACAACGCGGGTGTCTATCTTGAACGCGGCGCGTTTGCCGATAGCGACCCCGCGCTTTGGTGGAAAACCATGGAGGTCAACGTGCGCGGACCTTATCTGCTGACCCGCCATCTCGTTGACGCTATGCGCAAAGGCGGCAAGATCATAAATCTCACCTCGGGCAAGGGCTATTCAGCGGGGGTGAACAGCAGTGCCTATCATGTGTCCAAAGCGGCACTGAACATGATGACGGAAGGGCTCGCAAATGAGCTGTGGGATCGCGAGATCGAAGTGAACAGTCTTGTACCTGGTCCCACGGCAACAGCAACGTTTGATAACGCGAAACCGGGGGAGGAGCGTAGCCCCGAGGACATCCTGTCCGATGGGCCAGATGTGCTCCTGAAAGGTCTGCATGCTTGGGAACGCGTGAAACACCCTGATGAGGTTGCCCACATGGCCTTGCAGATGGCGACCTATGCTATTGGGGGGCCAACCGGTCAGGTTTTTTCGCTTGCAAGACGTCCAATGTGAGATGCTGCGTCGACTTAGCTTTAGTCGTCCCACGCATAGACGGGCGAAAGGGCGTGGTCCGTTCTGGAGGTCCAACATGGACGCTTTGACGGGGCGACTTGGGCACTGACCACACAGTTCCAGCAGAAAGGGCTCGCTTCTGTCGATGGTCGCACAGGTGCATTCGGGGAGCGCGCGGGGGTGGTTCGATGCACTTGTTTTGCGCGATTCGTGTCGAACGCGGTTCGGATCGGCGCAGACAACGTTCAGACCAGGATTGAAACACTCATGGACTGGCGGTGGTGTTCGCCGACGCGCACAAGCGCGCGATGCGGTTGCCGGGGGCGGCGCAGGTCCCGGATTGGTCCCTGTCCCGGGGGGGAACGTGAAATGAAAACCGGCCCCCGATCCGGTGCGGGATCGGGGGCCGGGTTTGCCATCGGGATGGTTCAAT
>JACOMT010000074.1:7894-10286 GCA_014623385.1 Paracoccaceae bacterium | reverse complement strand
CCCGTAGGTCACAACGCGGCGGTCGGCGATGCGGCCCACCAGGGCTTGAACCTCGGAGTGGTCGGTGCAGCAGACGGTAAGCCCGTAGAAGGGGATGTTCGAGACGAAATCGTAGAACCCTTGGCGAAGCGTGTCGAAATCGCCCCAATGTTCCATATGCTCGGGGTCGATATTGGTGACGATAGCGATAGTTGCGGGCAGCCGGTTAAAGGTACCGTCACTTTCATCCGCCTCGACTACCATCCATTCGCCTTGCCCCATCCGGGCGTTTGAACCATAGGCGTGGATGATGCCTCCATTGACCACCGTCGGGTCAAAATCCCCGGCATCTAGCAAGGTGGCAACCATCGTCGTCGTCGTGGTTTTGCCGTGGGATCCTGCGACGGCGACATTGGATTTCAGCCGCATGAGCTCCGCCAGCATCTCGGCCCGACGGACGACCGGGAGACCAATCGCGCGGGCCGCGTCGCGTTCCGGGTTCCCGGATTTTATGGCCGAAGATATCACAACGACGGCCGCGTTGTCAAGGTGTGCAGCCCTCTGGCCTTCGAATATCACCGCGCCCATGCCCGCGAGCCGATCCGTGATCTTGGATCTTTTTAGATCGGATCCTTGGACTCTGTAGCCCAGGTTCAAGAGCACTTCGGCGATCCCCGACATGCCGATCCCGCCAATCCCCACGAAATGAATGGGACCGACATCTGTGGGGAGTTTGGTGGCGGAGGTCATGACAATGTCTGTTGCTGGGGAAGGGACAGATTTTCGACCAGCACTGCCAGCCGGTCCGCAGCATCCGGGCGACCGAGCGACAGGCTCGCTGCGGCCATGGCTTTGGCCCGAGCCGGGTCGGTCAGCACCTCCTTTATGTGGCGGGCTAACAGCTCCGGCCGGAGGTCTTTTTCCTGCACAACAACCGCCGCACCAACCTCGACTAAGCCCCTGGCATTGGCGGTTTGCTCATCGCGGATGGCCTGGGCCAGCGGGATGAACACGGCAGGGCGCCCGATCACCGCGATATCGGCGACAGAAGACGCGCCGGCCCGCGATATCACGAGTTGCGATGCGGCGATCCGGTTGGATATATCAGCGAAGAAGGATTGTATTTCCACATCGATCCCCAAGGTACAATAGCGTTCCCGCACATGCTGATGATCCTCGGGACGCGCCTGCTGGGACACGCGCAGCCGCGCACGCACAGCGTCGGGCAAGCGGGCAATCGCATCGAGCACCGCGCGAGATACCACCTGAGAACCTTGCGATCCGCCAAGGACGAGCAGGTTCAGACGGCCCTTGCCAGGAGGCGTGTAAGGTGCTCCAGCGCGCTCCAACACCATCTGGCGCAGCGGGTTGCCAGTGTAGGTAGAGGTGACACCCTTTGGCAGTTCGGTCGGCCAGGTACCACAGGCGATCATGTGGACACGGCGCGCAAAAAACTGGTTGACCCGCCCGGGCACCCCATTTTGTTCATGCAATAAGCGCGGTAGACGCAGGAACAAGGCGGCAGCAATCGCCGGGATGGCCGGATAGCCGCCGAACCCCACAACGATCATCGGCCGGTCGCCCAGGAATTGCCAAACCGCCAGCAGTACGCCTCCGAGAATCCGGAAAGGCACCATCGCCTTGGCTACAACACCGCCACGTGCAAAAGTCGCAGAGGGAAGAACGTCGACGGCTACCGCTTTGGGATAACCGCTAGTATAGGTCGCACCCCGGGTATCGGTCGACAGTCGCACGCGCCAGCCGCGCGCCAATAGTGCCTCTGCCAGCGCCTGTGCTGGGAACATATGGCCTCCGGTGCCGCCAGCAGCGATGACAAGCAAGGGCGCGGTCATAGGCTAGCGGCCTCGAAGCGCGTCGCCGAGCTCGCCCTGAGGGCGGGTTCGGGTAAAGGCGAGGAGCATACCGACGGCGATGCCGCCTGCTATGAGAGAGGAGCCTCCGTAGCTGACAAAGGGAAGCGTCATACCTTTGGCTGGGAGAAGGCGCACGGCCACACCCATATTGATCATCGCCTGGACGCCGAACATACAAGCGAGGCCCGTGCCGGCGAGGCGGATGAACGGATCGCGCTCGCGCATCAGGCGGAGGAGCGAGCGGACGACGATCGAGGTGTAAAGCGCGATGACGATCAGAACGAGGACCATGCCGTATTCCTCGGCCGCGACCGCGATGATGAAATCGGTATGCGCATCCGGCAAAGACCATTTCACCTGGCCCTCACCGACGCCCACGCCAAATAGCCCGCCTTCGCGGATGGCGTTGGTGGCATATCCCAATTGTGTGGTAGGCGCGATTTCGGGGTTCAGAAAGCTGTCAATCCGACGTGCGAAGTGCTCGGAACTAGCATAGGCTAGCGTCCCTGCGAGCACCGCCAGCACGGCCATAATTACCA
>JACOMT010000074.1:0-7851 GCA_014623385.1 Paracoccaceae bacterium | reverse complement strand
CCCCCCAGCCAAACAGTACCAGACACGCCTGTCCAAAATCCGGTTGCAAGACCAGCATGGCCACGATGCTAAGGCAAAGCACAAAAGACCACAGGGTACCCGGCGGGCCGTGCACTTGCTGCCGTGCCGCCAGCATCCAAGCGGTAACGATAATAAAGGTGGGTTTCATGAATTCAGACGGCTGCACCGATGCAAAGCCCAGGCTATACCATCGCACCGCCCCTTTTCCGAAATCGGTACCCATAACCGGCAGCAAAGCCAGCGCCACAAAGGACAGCAGAAATCCCATAATGGCCAGTCGTCGCACCAGTACCGGCGACATCATTGAGATGATCAACATCAGCACCAGCGCTACGCCACCAAAAATCCCCTGTCGCGTGACATAGTGAAAATTGTCAAACCCGTTGCGTACGGCCAATGGAACCGAGGCAGCCAGCCCTAGCAGCATGCCCACCACGAACAACGTCATGACCGAGGTCATCGACCATTTGTCAAGGGTCCGCCACCATTTTGGAAGAATAGGATCAGCCGCCCGTTCGGGCATGGCCCCATACACCATTTCCGTCATGGAAATACCGCCGTATTTGTCTTATAGTCGCCAGAACTGCCCGGTTTTCCGGATAAGCTCGCAAGTATTACCCCAGAACGGGTGATTTGACCAGCTTAATTTCCGCCCGGAAAATCAAGGTTCTCACCTCGACCCGGCGGATTGGCTAAGCCATTGCCACGCAGGTGAAGCCGATCCCTCCGGCTGGGATGCGTCGCCAAATCGATACCCGGTGAGTAGGGGTGCCGGACCACAAGGCCTTTACCCGCACAGTGCCACACTACGCCCTCGGGTTACAGCGCCCCCCGGATCCGGTATCACATGGGCGGGGCGCGGCGGATGCTCCGGTCGGCACAGGTGCTGTAGCGCGACAGGAATAATGATCGATCTAGTCTAGATTGTTACAAGTTGATCAGGATGGGGAAAACTCGTAGAAAAAATTTTTTCGGTTTTGGGGACCGGGGCTAACCGATGCTGGCGGCAATCGGGTGGGTCAGATCCAAAACAGCGAACAGAACCATCTTTACACTGCGAGCCCCGGCGATCATATGAACCAGATCGGCGAGCCCGCCCCGCCTACCAAAAAAGCATGCGGGGTGAACGGGATGAGCAAATCGACACTATACGCACCTGCGCTCATGGCTTCGCCAAAAGTGCAATAGATTGCAATCTCACAAAGAATGGGCGGAAAATTTTATCCGTCAGAGTGCACTCAGAATCTTGAGAGCATTACATTGCGCTTTCGGTGCAAGCGGCACTGATTGTTGGATTGATCAGGTTCCTGTGAAACTTATGGCCGTTGGGTCCATTGTCCTACCTTGAGTTGGCGATGAACACTGAGCCCGTTATAGTGCCCGTGACAGGGTTATGATCCCGGGGGATCAGAACGCGCACAGAGTTCATCGTGTGCCGACTTCTTTTAAAACGCCTTCTTTCTGCGGGTGTTGTCTGACCCGATGCAGCGGCACCAGGCAAACTTACCTGACCAATGGGTTCAAACCGGTTCGGGTGGGGGTGCCAATGGACCAGCTGCGCTCTTGGACACGATTTTATATCGGGCTCCAGCTGGACCGGCATGTTGAGGTTTCTATCGCCTATGGAACTGCGTGATTTGATGGGTCGCAGAATGTCGCGGGGATGGCAGAATGGCGACGGGAAAGGGGGCCACCCAGGGGCCGTTGCGTCAAAGTTGTAAGGCCGTGTTCCTGGGATCAGAGGCTTGAAGCGGAGTCTCAACATACCCAAGGCCAGGCAAAAGATGTGGGCACGGATCAAGTGGTTTGGTGCTAGCCTGAGATCAGTTTCCCACGGTGCTATCGGTTGCGCGTTATAGTGCGTTAAAAAGCGCAAAGGTCGCCATTTTTTGATATATGTTGATGGGAATGGGGATTCCGAGAGCCCGCGTTCGCCCGGACAGCGGTTCACAAAAACACTTTACAAGGCCTCTGCATAATCGGGGAGTCCGTCTGGTTCCATGGTGCTAGTATGTTTTGTGTAGGTTTGACGGCACCTTTTGCGCGAGGCGGCGGGTTGGAACCGCATACCTGCGGGTCGTGCCGAACGCTCCGGACCCGGTGGCATGATTGGAGGGGTGTCGGCCCGTGCGGGTGCCATCTCTATCCGCGCCACGGCGGAAATAACGCTCAATTGACCTGATATGAAAAAATTCATAAATTCCTTTTAAATCAAGTATTATAGGAAAAAAATTAAAGTATTTTTTCCTATCCAATCCGCCAGTAACTTCCGCAGCTATCTCGGAAGGAACGCAAAGGTGTAGGGACGTCCATGGACGTGCGGCGACAATGGATAGGGCGGATCACCATTGCAAGCAAAGCGGGATCTGATCCGCTTGCTCGTTCGGGGTCATGGGTGGTCCTATGGCAAAACCGTGCAGTTCCTGATGCGCCTAAAAGCGACGATTGGAGCAAAACAGCACACCATGTACCAATAGCCGTTGCCAGGCATGGCTTGGAAGCCGCTGGATGACCGATGAATACCGACCACGCCGACATCTGAAACCAGGCTACTGTCCGCATCATCCAGCACGCACAGCACCCGCGCTGTGCTCATGATGTGTACTGGCAGGCCGAGTTCGACCGGCCAGTGGTGACGATCACCAAGCGGCAGATCGCCAAAATAACGGAACTGAAGAAAACAATCATCCGAGAAGCTCTGAAGTTCCTCAAGGCAGAGGGCTTAATCGAGGTGATCGAAAATCGATCAGGTGGGCGTAGTCGCGTGCCAACGTACCGTCCCGATTTTATCGCATAAGGTATATTATGTTAAATAAACCAATCCAATATTCCGCCATGCGGTCTTCACATTGGCCATCTTTCCCGGTGGCCTTGCATGGAAATCATCAGGATGTTCCACCGTTCCATGCCATACCATTTGAGATAAAAAATCTTGAAGTGCCAGATACATCTAGATTGCTTTTATCAAAATTTATCAAATAGTTAAAAGAAAAAATTGATGCTATAATAAAAGAGTTTTATGCCTTGGGTGAAGGTCGTGCCGACCACTGTTTCTATGCACCGGGCCAATTGGAATCGCCGCCGAACCTGGGAAAAACCCGCGGGTACCCGAGACATTCAGTTGCTCGGCTCCTGATGAGGGTAATATGGAGGTGCTGGAACGCCTCGAAACCGATACGCAAAAGGACAATTGGCTGAAACATATGCTGGTGGGTGAATCCGCCCCGCCCTTGCCATAACCGAATACATTTTTGGCGTTGGCGACCCCCACTGCAAGCCGAAATTCGGGTACCGATTGATACGCCAGGTGTCGAAATCCTGGGCCCTGTATTCATAAGACCTCTGCGTGACAGGGTGATGTCCGGTAGAAGCCTTGATTTAGCCATTCTGTCCGGTCGGCTGGACTTAACTGGCCTTATATCGGGCAAAGTGGTTTTGGTGGTCTGGTTATGCGATTGCCCGTGCTTGCCGTTTTTAGGGTAATCCTGTTTGCGGCACTCCGCAGGTTCTACCCGATTACCGCCATCACCAGTCGGGCGTTTTGTTCTGGCCAGCCCCAATTTTATCGAGTGCGGTGCAGGCCAAAGAGGTACCTCATCGTGCCAAAGCATTGTTCAATCCGAAAAATGCATACCCGGATCGTCAGGCGGATCGTCGGGGCCCCTCTTCTGCCCGGTCTTGCGGAGCACGGCAACCCCCGGTCAGAAGCTCATCATGGGTTGCGAAAACGGCAATGGGTCGTCGCATCGGGCACAGGCGCAAATGAGGTCTAGACCGCAACACAGCATGAAATCCAACCACAGTTGAGGGCATGCGCGCCAGCTTTGAGGTGCCACTGCCTTGATCAGCAGACACTTGAAGCGGACCAGCGGATCATACCCCTGATGCCCGATCCCGCAGCACCCCAACTCGCGGCTTGTGCATGTCGGCGAACACCACCGCCAGTCCACTGTCCATGAGTGCGTCAATCCTGGTCAGAACGTCATCTGCGCCGATCCGAACCGCGTTCGACACGAACTGCGCAAAAACAGATGCATCAAATCCACTCTCCAAAGCTTCCCGGGAGCTCCCCTGGTTGATAGTTTATCCGCAAACCTCATAATATAATTATGCAGAGGTATTTTCATGTGTTTAACCCCGACGACGCGCACCATAGGCATATGCATATCCGGTTCACGGATGTTCGCGTGCCCCGGGAAAACATCCTGTTGGGGAACGGCGTGGATTTGAAATCTCGCAACTTCGCCTGGGTCCCGGTCGCATCCACCATTGCATGCGGTTTATCGGGGTGGCTGAACGGGTGCTGGATTTATTATTGGTCGAACACGGCATCGGCCGCGAAGCGTTTGGCAAGCCGATCATCTATCATAGCAAGAACATGGAAACGGTCAGCCGCGCCCGGATCAGGTGCGGCGCGACGAGTATTTCGCAATGGTCCCCTGTTCGAGGTGTATACCGGCTAGCACACCTTGAGCTATGCCAACAGCCCGGATGAGGTGCACCATCATGGTGGCATCTTCGGGCATCTTTGTATGGGCTCAGGACTGGCTGACCGGGATTGGCGGGGCGACAGGCATGATCAGTGTCGGGATGGCTGAAACCAGAGGATGCGGTACAGGCCTGTGTTGATGCACTCCGGGGGGAAATATTCCTGCCAAGCGGGTCAGGGCGTCTCAGGGCGTTTCAGGGGCCGCATCAGACCCTCTTGTGCCACACTGGCGACCAGATGACCATCGCGGGAAAATATCTTGCCGCGATTGAATGCGCGCGCGCCACCGGTAAAGGGCGCGTCCATTGCATAAAGATGCCAGCCGTCGAAATGGGTCGGACGGTGAAACCACATGGCGTGGTCCAGGCTGGCGCTCATCACCTTGTCCTGAAACCAGGTCAGCCCGTGTGGGCGCAATCCCGAGCTTAACAGGTTCATGTCCGACGCATAAGCTAACAGACAGTGCTGCATATGCGGGTCGGCACCCTTGGCCCCGCCCATCCGGAACCACATATGGTTCACGTCCGATTGCGGTTCCGGGGCAAAGGGATCGCGCGGCGCGACCTCGCGGATTTCAATCGGGCGGGGCCGCAGAAAATCGGCGTGGTAGCGTTCGGGAATACGGCTAACGGTTTGCGGTCGCACCTTGGATCGTTCCAGCAATTTATCCGGCCCCTCGACCACGGGCATGGGATGTTCGTAATCCCAACCGTCTTCTGCCACGTGGAATGACGCGGACATATTGAAAATCTGTTGGCCATGCTGGAGCGCCACAACACGGCGCGTCGTAAAACTGCCCCCGTCGCGGGCGCGATCAACGCTGTAGGTCACCGGCGCATCCGGGGTGCCTGGACGAATGAAATAGGCATGTAAGGAATGGCACAGCCGGTCCGGCACGGTGCGATAGGCCGCCATCAGCGCCTGGGCAATCACTTGCCCACCAAAGATGCGAGTCGTGGTTTCGCCACCGCTCCCCTGCCCCCGGAACAAATCCAACTCCAGCCGCTCGATATCCAGCAGGTGCAAAAGCTCTTTGGCAAGGGGGTCGTGCGGCATGGTTCGGTCCCTGATTCAGCTGTCTCAATTTCTAGGACAGGACGGCACCATGCACCAGCGCCTTTAACTGCGCACGTGATGGATAAGTGCTGGATGGCAACAATTGGGTGAAGAACACGACCGACAAGTCCAATACACGATCAATCCAGAAAAAGGTCGATGCCATACCGCCCCAACTGAAATCCCCCACATTGCCGGGACAGCGGGCGCGCGCCGGGTCCAACACGACCGCACCGCCGAGGCCAAACCCCACGCCTTCCATCGGTTGTTCGGCAAAGCTGGATGGTCCCATCGAAGCGATATCGCCAGGCAGGTGATTGCGCATCATGAAATCCACAGTGCGCGGGCTGAGCAACCGCTCTGACCCCGCCGTGCCGCCACAGCGCAGCATTTCGGCAAAGCGCATGTAGTCGTCGATTGTGCCCAGCAAGCCGCCACCGCCCGAATGCATTCCCGTCCTATGAAAGGACGAGCGCGTGTAGTCGTCGGAACGGTATAGGGGATTATTGCTTTGTTCTGTGTTGCCCGGTACCATCGCATCGCCCGCAAGCGGGGTATACAGCGACGCAAACCGGTCCCCTGCCCCCGAAGGGGTCTGAAACCCGGTTTCAGTCATCCCAAGCGGTTCGAACAGTGTTTCCGCAAAAACCTGACCCAGCGGTTTGCCTGCCACAACCTCGATCACACGCCCAATGATATCTATGCCAACCGAGTATTCCCATTTGCTGCCCGGACGAAAGGCCAATGGCAGACCCGCCACCTTGGCCACCATATCCGCCAGGGCCCCCTGGCCCGGATTGAAATCCAACTCCTGAGCCTCATAGGCCCCGGGCAACAGGCCGGGGTTAAAGGAGTAGCTTAGCCCGCTGGTATGAGTGAGCAGCTGGTGCAAGGTGGGCACCGCACAGGGTTCAGTCTGGTCCAACCTTTGGGCATTGGGGATCAGCACCGTGCAATCGGAAAATTCCGGAATGAACTCGGACACCGGGGCGTCCAGATGGAACAGCCCCTGTTCCATCTGCATCAGCAACGCCACAGAGGTGACCGGTTTCGTCATCGAATAGATCCGAACCACCGTGTCACGGGTAAAGGGCAAATGCTCCTCAACATTGCGCAGACCGATGGCGTGAAACCATGCCTCGGACCCGTCGTTATGGATCAGGGTACTGCAACCGGGATATTTGCGGCTATCCACATAGGATTGCATCCAATCGGCAATCCGGTTCAACCTGGAATTCTCGAACCGGATTGGCTGGTTTGCGACAGTCATGATGGTGTATCCTGTTCGCGTGTTCTCAGGTAGCGTGGATTATTTTGGGCTGTGAAACGCGCCTTTGTCCAGCAATGATTGACAGCTTTGCCGAACGCTCTCTATGGATAACCTGACGCGGGCGGCCAGAGCAATGGGCCGGAAAATGCCAAGGTCCGGGCGCGCAACGTGAAGACATCATGAAAAGCCCTCTTTAATAATTGGAGGATTGCGCACAAACCATCAACCCGGTATGCCCCCGGGAGGCGTTCAGGGGTGGTTTTATGAACTTGTTTTTGCGCGGTTCGTGTCGAATGCGGTTCGGATCGGCGAAGATGACGTTCTGACCAGGATTGACGCACTCACGGGTTGGCGGTGATGTTTGCCGACATGCAAGCGTGCGTTGGGGCGCTCCGAGATCGGGCCGCGGGGTTATGATCCGCTGGTCCGCTTCAAGTGTCTGCTGCTCGGGCAGTGGCACCCCAAAGCTGGCGCGGGTGCCTTCAACTGCGGTTGGATTTCATGATGTGAGGAAGAGGAAGGCTTCATCGACAAGGTTCACACGGGCACCTGCGAACCGGGCCGGGAGCCCCGGGTTCGGGACCATGGTCAAAGGGGCGAACGCGCGGGCGGGTATTGACCGACAGGCAGGAGATCCAAAAATGGACACCATAAAGAAAGTTCAGCACGCTCTGAAGAAATTGGTACGAAAAGGCGAAATAAGCAAGGAAGATTTGAAATTGATCGAGTTCGAGCGCGGGCGCAATCATCCGCGATGGCGGGTCTCGAACGGCGGCAACAGTGTACGTCGCTCGTTTTCCGGCTCTCCTGGTGATAGAAATTCGCTCAAAAACACTGTTAAAGATATCCAGCAGGCGCTTCACAAGCTTAGATAGGAACACGACGAATCACGACGAATGATGCCCCTACCCTTGGGTCACGGTGTTTTGTCCGACGGCGGATAACAGCCTGACCGGGAATGCCCGCGACAAACGATGCGGATGTGCCGGATGGTGGCCCGGGCGTGCACAAGAGT
>JACOMT010000073.1 GCA_014623385.1 Paracoccaceae bacterium | reverse complement strand
TTCCGCAGGTTTCCATAGTTCATCATGTCCTGTTCGTGATGCATTGCATGGATGACCGACCCGGCACCAAGAAACAGCAGCGCCTTGAAAAACCCGTGGGTGAACAAGTGGAACATCGCCGCCGAATACATGCCCACGCCCGCAGCCACGAACATATATCCTAGTTGGGAACAGGTCGAATAGGCGATGACCCGCTTGATATCGGTCTGCACCAGACCGACGGTGGCGGCAAAGAACGCGGTCGTTGCGCCCAGCACAGTGATAAATCCGGTCGCGTTTGGTGCGAATTCCATCAGCGGTGACATACGGCAGACCAGGAACACACCGGCGGTGACCATGGTTGCGGCATGGATGAGGGCCGACACCGGGGTCGGACCTTCCATCGCATCCGGTAGCCAGGTGTGCAGGATCATTTGTGCCGATTTCCCCATCGCACCGATAAAGAGCAGGGCACAGATCACCTCAATCGCCGTCCATTCACCCCACAGGAATCGCAATTGCGTTTCTGCCAACCTGGGCGCGGCCACAAAGATATCGCTGAAATTGATGCTGTCGACCAGGAAAAAGAGCACAAATATACCCAAGGCGAAGCCAAAGTCGCCCACCCGGTTGACGATAAAGGCTTTCATCGCCGCTACATTAGCACTTGGCTTACGATAATAGAACCCGATCAGTAAATAGGACGCGACCCCCACGCCTTCCCAACCAAAGAACATCTGGACCAGGTTATCGGCGGTTACCAGCACCAGCATCGCAAAGGTAAAAAAGCTCAAATAGGCAAAGAAGCGCGGCTTATAGCTCTCACCCTCTTTCCACTGGGGATCGTCATCCATGTAGCCAAAGCTGTAAAGATGTACAAGCGCCGAGACAGTCGTTACTACAACCAGCATGATGGCCGTCAGCCGATCCATCCGGATCGCCCATTCGGTAGCCAGCGTCCCGCTTTCGATAAAGCGCAGCAACCGAATGTGTTCGGTGACGCCTTCAAAGCTGAAAAACACGATCCAGCTGAGCAAACAAGCAAAGAACAAGAGGCCTGTGGCCACCCATTGCGCCGCCGTCTCACCAATCAAGCGCCAGCCAAACCCGCAGATAAGCGCCCCAATCAGAGGCGTAAAGAGAAGGATCGTTTCCATGGGTGATTTAGCCCTTCATCATATTGACATCCTCCACCGCGATGGTCCCACGGTTCCGGAAGAAACAGACGAGAATGGCAAGGCCGATGGCGGCCTCGGCAGCGGCGACGGTCAGGACAAACAGTGTGAATACTTGCCCGACCAAATCGCCAAGATAGCTGGAAAAGGCAACAAGATTGATGTACACTGCCAGCAGCATCAATTCGATACTCATCAACAGGATGATGATGTTCTTGCGGTTCAGGAACAGGCCAAAAACGCCAATGACAAACAGCAATGCCGCGACCGTCAAATAATGTTCAAGTTCAATCATTTCATCCCTCCGGGGTTATCGCCCCGATTGTCGCCTGGCACTGGATGGTCAGCCACCTACAATGCGATTTTATCAAAGGGCGGTGCAGTGCGTATGGTATACTCGGCTCTCGCCGCATCGTCCTGTCCGCAATCGGCAAGGGGGATGCAGAGCATTGAGCCTGCCTGGCTCCGCTGCATCTGCCACTGTACCTGGCCGCCGCCCAGATATTCATGCGCCGGTTCACCCGCATGAACGACATGCGTGGTACGGTAAAAATCAGCCAAATCCAGCGCCACCACCGGGTTCGCTGAAAAAACCAGCAAACCAGCGATCAAAAGACTTATGCCGGTTTGATCAATCACAAACCCTGCCCCGGTTTCACGTCTTTTAATTCCAGCGCCTGTTCCGGGTCACGGTACATTTGCGCCAACACATCCTGGCGTTTGACGCCCTGACGGTGGCGCAGGGTTAAAACAATGGCCCCGATCATCGCCACCAACAGGATCAGCCCCGCCAATTGGAACAACAGGAAATACTGATCATACAGGATCACGCCCAACGCTTCGGTGTTGTGCAGATCTTCGGGCGTCACATGCGCACGCAGGCGTGCAGCGGCGGCATTGCTTTCCCATGCGCCATAGGCCATCACGAACTGCATCAGGATCACCAGCGCGATCAGCATGGCAAGCGGCATGTATTTTGCCATCTCGGCCTTCAGTTCGACAAAATCCACATCCAGCATCATCACGACGAACAGAAACAGCACTGCAACAGCACCAACATAAACGATAATCAGCAGCATGGCGACAAATTCCGCGCCCAGCAACACAAAGAGCCCCGCTGAACCAAGGAATGCCAGGATCAACCACAGCACAGAATGCACCGGGTTGCGGCCCACAACAGTAAAAAACCCGCCAATGATCGCGCTGATGGCGAACAGATAGAACGCAAAAACGATCATGTGTCGTCACCCTCTATCTCGGCCAGCACCTCTTGCGCCAGATTCAGCGCACGGGTCATGGCCGGGATGCCGGCAAACACCGACATCTGTCCAATCGTTTCCACAATTTCCTGTTTCTTTGCCCCTGCTTTGACGGCGTGACGCACGGTTTGGCGAACCGCTGTATCGGCTTGCCCCCCCTGCATCGTCAATCCCGCCAACGTCAGCAGCAACCGGGTCTTGGCGTCAAGCCCATCCTTGTTTACCGCATTGCCAAACCAAAATTCCATCAGTTCCTTTGGAACCGTGGGCCACAGCGCTTCAAAATCTTTGGGCGAAAATTGTTCCAGTGCTGGATTCACGGTTTTGGCCATTTCTGTGGCTTGCCGCATCACCGCCTCGAACGGATTCGCCGGGGTGTCAGGCATGGTGGCACCTCCCGGAATTCGGCCTATCCAATTCCCTGGCAAAAGCCCGCATTAGACTTTTGACATCAGGGGTCATCGGTATGGCGCATCCATTTCCAGGTTGCGGGCAATTTCGGCTTCCCACCGCTCGCCATTGGCCAACAGCTTTTCCTTGTCATAAAACAGCTCTTCGCGGGTTTCGGTCGAAAATTCAAAGTTCGGACCTTCTACAATCGCATCCACCGGACAAGCCTCTTGGCAGAACCCGCAATAGATGCATTTGGTCATGTCGATGTCATATCGCGTGGTGCGGCGGCTACCATCCTCGCGCGGTTCGGCATCGATGGTAATCGCCTGCGCCGGGCAAATCGCCTCGCACAGTTTACAGGCGATACAGCGTTCTTCGCCATTGGGATAGCGGCGCAGCGCATGTTCCCCGCGAAAACGCGGGCTCAGCGGGCCCTTTTCATGCGGATAGTTCACCGTCGCCTTGGGCGCAAAAAAGTATTTCAGGCCCAATTTCATGCCAGCCCAGAAATCCATCAGCAGGAAATATTTGGCGGCACGGGTGTAGTCTATTTGGGTCATTATGAACTCTTATTGCCTCGCATGCCCCAAGTATAGGCAGCGTTCTGAATATCGTCAATCAACTTCTGATTGAACTCGTACACCATATCGGGGATTAAAAACAGATCAATCGCCAGCCAGATAACGGTAATGATCAGGCCAACACCCGTAAGCGACAGGATTAGCATAATGATTGCCGTCCCCTTGCGCCCGAGGTAAAAACGATGCCCCCCGAACAGCTCCAACAGCCCGACCAAGGCAATAACATAGGCGATTCCAACATCCCGCCTATTTTCGATAAACCTCACGAGCCCATTCATGGGATCATTGGTCATTTCAGACTCCCCCTGCTTGAGAAAGGTTTCATCATTCATGACCCCGTAGCCCAGCGTGCAAACGCGCCCCAGAACCATCCGAATTTGGCAGCAAAGGCCACAAACACCACCCAGGCCAGCGAAAAGGGCAGGAACACCTTCCATCCCAGCCGCATCAAATGGTCATAGCGGTATCGCGGCGTAATCGCCTTGACCATCGCAAAGAGAAAAAAGAAAAAGGCCATCTTGGCGACCATCCACAGCGGCCCATCCGGCAGAAACGGAATAGGCGACAGCCAGCCGCCAAAGAACAACAGCGAGGTCAGCGCGCACATCAGGAAAATGGCCAGATATTCGCCCGCCATAAACAGCAAAAATAGGGTCGAGGAATATTCGACCTGATATCCTGCCACGAGTTCCGATTCCGCCTCGGGCAAATCAAACGGCGGGCGGTTTGTTTCCGCCAGCGCCGAGATAAAAAACAAAAAAACCATCGGCAGGTGCGGCAGCCAGTACCAGTTGAACAACCCCAGGGTTCCGTCCTGCGCGGCCACAATGGCGCTGAAATTCATCGACCCGGTCGACAGGATCACCCCGATGATAATCAGACCGATGGACACCTCATAGGAAATCATCTGTGCCGCTGATCGCAACGCGCCAAGAAACGCGTATTTTGAATTTGACGCCCATCCCCCCATAATCACGCCATACACCTCCAGCGAGGAAATCGCGAGCACGTACAGAACCGCCACGTTAATATCAGACACGACCCAGCCCGTGTTGAACGGGATCACCGCCCAAGTGATCAGTGCCAGCACAAAGCTAAGCATCGGTGCCAAAAGGAACACGGGCCGATCAGCACCGGCGGGGATCACCACCTCTTTGAACACATATTTCAGCGCATCGGCCACTGTTTGCAACAGGCCATAGGCACCCACCACATTGGGTCCGCGCCGCATCTGAACCGCCGCCCAGATTTTCCGATCCCCATACACAAGGAACAGCATCGACAGCATCACAAAGGCGACGACGGCCAAAACCTGCACCAAGATAATCACAGCGACCCCGCCGGGGGTGGCAAAGAAATCAGCCATATGTCCTCACAACGTGGGTATTTCCCTGTTCCGTACGGTCCGCTATAGCCGCTTTGGTATCGAACAACCGCTTCGACTATCAGCTATTATACGCAAGCCTTGCGGCAGGGATGGCAAGACTGTGTAAACAGCATCCGCGCACCACAGGCCACCCTTTTTGCGCGTTTTTATGCGCAAATTCGTATCCACAGGTCAACCCATATGGGATTGCGTATATTTTTTGATATCCTGGGTGCCCCGTGCACCCTGCATTTCAACCAGAACCAGAAATTGCAGCGTATCATCATCCAGCATGCCGGTCTGAGCATCCCGGTCATCCTGGGTAACTCCCGCCTGCCCGTCGGCCCGGACGCGCTGGACTGCCAGGGCCAAGGCCGATATGCCCCGCACCATGCGCATTCACGCCGCAGCCCTGTTCTGGTCGCGCCGCGTTTTTGCTCAATACATACACAACCACCGCCTGCCCCCATCCCGGTAAAGTGATATGGTTGTTTCTGGAACAATTCCGACCTGGGTTTGTATTCGTTCTGCATCGTCTGCAATGGCTTTTTGCTTTCCGGGGCCGGTTGTAAAGCCGGATATAAGCGGTAGTGGCGTGGGCTCCAATGCCGCGCCCGATTGGAACCGATGGCTTTGCAGGACCGCCCCGATCCGGCCACCCTCGCGCTTTGCCATGCCGCTGGTCCGGGGGATTTCGGCAGGGTGAATCGGTGGGTCGATGCCAGGCCGGTCGAACTTAGATGCCCCTGTGCCCCTGTCGCGGCCCGCTTGCGCAGGCCGAAGAGCCAATCCGTGAACCGCCTGCCGTTTGTCCGTGCGGATCGGACAGGCCCGTTCCAGCTCGCGCGGAACGCGCTGCTCGCTGGCCGCTGTTTTAGCCATTGAAGACCCGAATGAAGCACCACCGGATTGCGCGGTCAATGGCCACAAAGCGGTAGTGGCGACGTGGTTCGTCCTGCATTAAAGGCACTGTGTCTGGGCTGGGGCGCTTTGACCTGTCAGTCGCGCGGATTTCCCATGCCATAGACGGTGCAGGCAACGGTCCAGCCCGGCGCGCGAGATTCCCGTATGACCGTGAGCAGATCATCCAGAGAAACCGGGGAAGCACCTTGCGCAACGCCACAGGCCAAGCCGGTGTCGGCGTCGTCCATAGGCCGGTTTTGCTGGGTGTGGCTACGGTCCCCGACACGTGGGCCCGCTTGCGCCACATCCAAATTGTTTGCCCTAAAATGCCGTAGTGCTCTGCCATTTGCCATGCTGTTTACCACGCTGGCTTCGTGAACTTGCTTGAACGGCTGCCCCGATCCCGGATGTCGTCGTTGCCTGCTTATGCAACCTGATTCGCGGTGTACTGTTATGGGTTGGCCCGGGGGCCGTCGATTCAGGCTCTTGGTAATTTGACAGCCTGTTTTCCAGACCGAGAAGGCTGGCTGGACGAGGTGAAGACCGGCCAAAATCCCCAAACCCGTCGCGCCGGGGTTCAAAGGCCGCGAACACGGGAGGGCTGCGCGCCGCAGATAGCCTCAAACGGCCTTTGAACCCAGCATATCACCCCAGACAAGGCCGTTGAACGGATGTTGCTGGCTTGCGGGGCTAAGCACCTTCTACGTGCTTATCGGCAATTGCCAGCTGGGCCGCGGCGAGTCGCGCCACCGGAACCCGGAATGGTGAGCATGAGACATAATCAAAGCCCGCAGCCCGGCAAAAGGCGATGGATTCGGGGTTGCCGCCATGTTCCCCACAAATGGACAGGGTGATATCAGGTCGTGTCTGGCGCCCGCGCTGTGCCCCCAATTGCAATAGCTCGCCCACCCCTCCTGTGTCCAGAACGTGGAATGGATCCTCGGGGAATACACCTTGCTGAACATAGACCGACATAAAGCGCCCGGCATCATCCCGCGACAGCCCATAGGTCATCTGGGTCAGGTCGTTGGTGCCGAAGCTGAGAAATGTACAATAGGCCGAAATCTGCTCCGCGCAGAGGGCCGCGCGAGGCGTTTCCACCATCACACCGAGCGCGTAGTCAAAATCGACCCCGCGTTCGGCCCGGACGGCGGCGGCAACGGCATCAATGCGGCCTGTGACCAGCTCTACCTCGCGTTTGGTGCTGACCAGCGGGATCATGATCTCTGGCACAACGGTTTGGCCCGCGTGGCCTTGATCAATTGTTGCGGCGAAAATAGCCCGCGCCTGCATGTCGTATATTTCGGGTGCTGTCACGCCCAGGCGTACGCCCCGCAGGCCCAGCATGGGATTGTATTCGCCCATTTCTTCGACGCGGCGGGTTACATCGGACACGGGCAGGTTCAGGGCATCGGCCAGCGCGCGCTGGCCGGAGCGCGTGGTCGGCAGAAATTCGTGCAGGGGAGGATCCAGCAAACGGATACAGACCGGTCGCCCATCCATGATCTGGAACAGCTTGACAAAATCCTCGCGTTGCATCTTTTGCAAGCGGTCGAGTGTAGCGGCGCGGTCCGTTTTGGTGCGGGCAAAGATCATTTCACGCATCACGGTCAGCCGCCCGGGATGGAAAAACATGTGTTCCGTCCGGCATAGCCCAATGCCCTGCGCGTCAAAGTTTCGCGCTGTGACTGCGTCTTCGGGCGTGTCGGCATTGGCGCGGATGCCAATATCCCGCGCCGCGATCAGGATTGCGGTCCGGTTGGCAGAGGACCGGATCATATCACGCGAAGAGGCGATGATGCGGATTGAACCGCGCACGCTGAATGCATTGTTGCACCGCCAGGTGGACCCGGACACGCCGCGCGACGTTCTAGGCACTGGAAACGCCGCGAGCCCGGGGGCCGCAACCGGCCGGATCGTGTTTTCAGCTGCCGAGGCCCAGGCCAGTGCAGCAAGGGGAGAGGCCTGTGTCCTGGTCCGGCGTGAAACCAGCCCAGAAGACATTCGCGGCATGCACGCCGCGGTTGGTGTACTGACGCAAAAGGGCGGTATGACCAGCCATGCGGCGGTGATTGGGCGGGGGCTTGGTCTGCCCTGCATTGTCGGTGCCTCGACCATGGGATTCCAAATGCATCGCCAGGAATTGGTGGCACCCGATGGCCGTGTGCTGCGGGCGGGGGACGTGATCACGCTGGACGGCAGCTCTGGCCAAATTTTGGCGGGCGAACCCGGGATGCTGGAGGCCGCTTTGGATGACGCCTTTTACACATTGATGGGTTGGGC
>JACOMT010000072.1 GCA_014623385.1 Paracoccaceae bacterium | reverse complement strand
CCCGCCGTATCGTGGCCTTCGATGCGCCGGTCAGGTTGCACAGGTCGATAACCGTCACAACAGGCCGGTCCTGGACTGCGGACAGAATGACTCTGTGACGTTCTTTCTCGTGCATGGATGCCTCCCTGATCCGGGAACCTGCCCAAATTCCTGCGCCCCGTCAATCACAAACAATCACAAACTGCCATTTTGCATCGTAACATGATTGATAATGATAGATCGCGATTGGCAAAGCAGCGCGCCATCCGCATCCTTGCATAGCAAGCGAACTGTGGCTATGTCCCTCTGCACAGGAGTGCATCATGTTGCAATCAGTCAATAATCCCCTGCTTGAAAACCGCTGGGACGATCAGGCCGCTCAGGGCATGAGCGAATCGGAGCTACTTCTCTACTGCTCAAACATCCTTGGATTCGACAAACGGGTAACCAATTATGGCGGCGGGAACACCTCTGCCAAGGTGATGGAGACAGACCCGCTGACGGGCGAACCAGTCGAAGTTCTCTGGGTCAAGGGCTCCGGGGGCGACATTGGCTCTATCAAGATGGACGGGTTCGCGACGCTCTACATGGAAAAGCTCAACGCTTTGAAATCGCTCTATCGCGGTGTCGATTTCGAAGACGAGATGGTCGGTTACCTGCCCCACTGCACGTTCAAGCTAAATATGCGTGCCGCCTCTATCGATACGCCGCTGCATGCATACGTACCCCGCAAGCATGTCAACCACGTCCATGCAGATGACATCATTGCCATTGCCGCGTCGAAGAACTCGAAGGAGCTGACGCAAGAGATTTTCGGCGACGGCATCGGCTGGCTTCCCTGGAAGCGCCCCGGCTACGAATTGGGTCTCTGGCTGGAGAAATTCTGTCTCGAAAACCCCAATGCTGACGGTGTCGTACTGGAGAGTCACGGGCTCTTCACCTGGGCCGACACGGCGAAGGCGTGCTACGACACCACGATCAACGTGATCAATCGCGCAGCCGAATGGCTGCACGAGCAAACCGCCAACGTGTCGGCCTTTGGCGGGGCAAAGCACGAGTCTCTGGACGATGCAGGGCGCCGCATGGTGGCCGCCCGCCTGATGCCTGCACTTCGCGGCTTCGTGAGCGGCAACCAGCACATGGTCGGCCATTTCAACGACAGCCCGGCCGTTCTGGAGTTCGTCAATGCGCAGAACATGGCGCTGCTGGCGGCACTGGGCACGTCCTGCCCCGATCACTTTTTGCGCACCAAGAACCGGCCGCTGGTGGTGAACTTCGACCCCGCCAAAGGTAACCTCGATGAGGTTCTCGAAGGTCTGCCCGCGCAGACCGCAGCCTACCGGGAGGACTACACGGCCTATTACGAGCGCTGCAAACACGATGACAGCCCCGCAATGCGCGACCCGAACGCCGTCGTCTATCTGGTACCGGGTGTGGGAATGATCACCTTTGCCAAGGACAAGGCAACCGCGCGCATCTCGGGTGAATTCTACATCAACGCGATCAACGTGATGCGTGGCGCATCTGCTGTCAGCGAATACCAGGGCCTGCCAGAACAAGAGGCCTTCGACATCGAATACTGGCAGCTCGAAGAGGCCAAACTGCAACGGATGCCCAAGCCAAAGTCGCTTGCGGGCCGTGTCGCGCTGGTGACAGGCGGCGCGGGCGGTATCGGAACCGCAACCGCCGAGCGATACCTCAAGGAAGGTGCCTGTGTGGTGCTTGCCGATATCAATGCCGATAATCTGAACATCGCGCAGGTCAACTTGACCCAACGCTACGGAAATGACGTTGTGCGGTCAGTCGTGATGGATGTCACGAGCGAAGACGCCGTTGCCAGGGCGTTCGCCGAAGCAGCCGTCGAATTCGGCGGTATCGACATCCTGGTGTCGAATGCCGGGATCGCGTCCTCGGCACCGGTCGAAGAGACGACGCTGGCACTGTGGAACAAGAATATGGACATCCTTTCCACCGGTTACTTTCTGGTGAGCCGCGAAGCGTTCAGGCTGATGCGGGTACAGGGGATGGGTGGCTCCATCGTCTTTGTCGCCTCCAAGAACGGTATCGCCGCCTCTCCGAATGCGTCCGCCTATTGCACAGCCAAAGCATCCGAGATCCACCTGGCCCGCTGCCTGGCGCTCGAAGGGGCCGAAATCGGCATCCGTGTAAACGTCGTCAACCCTGATGCGGTACTGCGTGGGTCGAAGATCTGGGAAGGCGAGTGGCTGGATCAGCGCGCATCGACCTATGGCACGGACAAGGAAGGCCTCGAGGAGATGTATCGCGACCGTTCGATGCTGAAGCGGTCGGTGCTACCCGAAGACATTGCCGAGGCGTGCTATTTCTTCGCCGCCGACGCCTCTTCCAAATCCACAGGCAATATTCTGAACGTGGATGCCGGCAACATGCAGGCGTTTACACGCTGATCGCAACATGAGGGGAGAAACGTTATGAGCTACGAGAACGCGAAGGCAGTCTTTGCCGGGTGGGGCGTGGACACAGAGACCGCGATAGAACGGCTCCAGACGGTTCCAATCTCGATGCACTGCTGGCAAGGCGACGATGTCATGGGATTCGAGAGGCAGACCGGATCCTCCGGCGGCGGTATCCAGGTCACCGGGAATCACCTTGGCCGCGCGCGCAACCCGGACGAGCTGCGCGCTGATTTGGCGTTCGCTTATTCCATGATCCCGGGTCGGCACCGATGCAACCTGCACGCCATGTATATGGACACGGATGAGACGCCGGACCGGGACGAGCTCGAATACAGGCACTTTGCCCCCTGGGTTGACTGGGCCAAGGCACAGGATATCGGGATTGACTTCAACCCGACCTTCTTTGCCCATGCAAAAGCCGATGATAACCTGACACTCTCACATCCGGTCGCAGGGGTTCGGGACTTCTGGGTCGAACACGGCAAACGCACCCGTGATATCGCCGCGCGCATCGGTGCCGAACTCGGCAATCCCTGCGTCAACAACATCTGGGTGCCGGACGGCTACAAGGATATCCCCATCGACCGGATGGCCGCACGCAAGCGGCTGGAGGCATCACTCGACGCCATACTAGCCCCGGAACAGAACTCTGCCCAGATTCTCGACGCGGTGGAATCGAAACTATTCGGAATAGGGATCGAGGCTTATACGGTCGGCAGTCACGAATTCTATCTGGGGTATGCGATCCGGAAGGGCACGCTGCTCTGCCTCGATATGGGGCACTTCCACCCCACCGAGAGTATCGCCGACAAGCTGAGTGCCGTAGCCTTGTCGCTGCCGCAGATCCTTTTGCACGTGTCGCGCCCGATGCGGTGGGACAGCGACCATGTCATCCTGCTGAACGACGACATCCTCGCCATAGCCCATGAGCTGGTCAGTGCGGATTTGCTGGATCGCACCTTCATCGGCCTGGATTTCTTCGACGCAACCATCAGCCGGACGGCCGCCTGGGTGATCGGGGTCAGGAACATGCAGAAGGCGCTACTTCGTGCACTTCTTACACCTTGGGATCAATTGAGGTCAGCCGAACATAAACTTGATTTCACGACACGTCTGACGATGACCGAGGAATTCAGAGATCTCCCTTTCGGAGCAATATGGGCGGAGTTCTGCGAACGCCTGGAAAAGCCGTCCGGGCTTTCGCTGATCGGCGAACTGGACGCGTATCAGGCACGTGTAGCCTCGCGCGGATAAGTCACAGGTAACGGTGACAGGGCTGGACAACATGCGACTCCGGTCCCGGCTCCGTTCCCGTTCCCTCCGCTACACAGTCGCAGATTCCGGAGACCACTATGGCAGGCTATGGCAGGCACGGAACAAGACAATGGAGCATCTCGCAAAACGCTGAAGCGGTCGACTGAGGGGGTGTCGTAAGTTCTGGCAGATGTATTTTTACGTGGTCAGTATGCGCCGGATTTCAGGCTTGACTCGCCTGTTTTCTCGCTCTGCCCGCGCGTTTGCGGCGCAGGCAATGATGCGGTCAGGTTGCAAGACGCAGCAGTTGGTCGACCGCCAGGACCAGAATGCCGAACATCAGGTGGCAAAACACTTTTGTTGGTCCCCGGACACGCACATGGCGACTGCCATAAGAATCGTTTAATATGGCACACCCGCTCGACACCCGGGCGATGCTTGTGGCCGCAGGCGGGCAGGATCGACATGACCCGCTGCGCGTTGCGTGTGCGCCTCCGTGGTGAACCGCTGCTTCAAAACCGTATTACGATGCGGATTGACGTGGATAATCGGCATGTGCCCTGACAAATACGCATGCACGCCACACTCCGGACAATCGCAGGCGGCGTTCAGGCACTCTGCGGCGGAAACCATTCCGGACCCGGATATGCGATTCGGTCCGGTGACGTGGGGGCGGGGAGGTGATGTTCCTATCATGCGCGCCGGATGGGCGTCGGGTTGGACTCACGGCGTATTTTACTGGCCCGGACGATCCGTGTTGTGCGCACCAGATCGACGCCGTTCATGGCGGCCTTGAAACAGACTTGGTTCAATTCGTCCTCATTGCCGCCAAAACAGCGGTGCATAGCCTCCAGCATCCCGACATCCCCGATGCTTTGCGGCTGCGGGCACGGATTATTTCTGGGGCTGGGAATTGTACCGGGAAAGAGATAGATGCACGGTGGGGGAAGCCTGTATGGGCCGATGTCTGTGACGCGCTCCCCCGTAACAGGGATCTTGGGGCACAGGCGCGCCGCGGTACCACAAAGCCAGTCCCAGACAACCAAGCCATCGATCCGCTTGCCTTCTGCCGGGGATCTGCGCCTTTGTTTTGACAAACGCTCCATATGATAAATTCTTGGGCGTGGGGTGGTCTGGCCGAGATATTCGTGTTGTTCCCGTCAAGACAACCTTTCAACTCAATAACAGCAATCCGCCCGTTGTTAAGCGTGACGGAATAATCATGACGGTTTGAGCCGCCTGCCTCGATCCATTCCCGGATGAATTCCCTGTCCTGCATGTGGTTCAGGACGTGCTGAACGAAGGTCTTTTTTCACCCATAGAGGCGGATATCTGGCCGCGTACGCGCTGAATGGCATCTTCAAAAATACCGCTATCGTAAAAATCCTGTTTGGTCATCCCGAACGGGTCAAGGCGATGGGCATGGGTCTTTAAGACCTCTGCAAATTTCTTGATCTGTTCTGTGCACTGCGGGTCTTTTTGGCACGGTATTTCGTCGTTCATTTCGGTTTCATTTCGGTTGTGCTGTGCACCGCTTCTGCGGCGGATGAGACCAGAGCCGCAGCGCACAGGACGGCCAGGGCAAGCACCGGTCAGGATCCGTGCAGGGGCAGCAATACAGGGGCTACATGACCGCCATCAGGCCCGTGCGCCATCCGCGCGCTGGATCACCGGTTCCAGAATGTGTTTCGCGATGTATCGCACGACCGGAACGGCGATGCCATCACCTGTCAGATGATACGCCTCGTTATACGCGCAGGGCAGCTGATAGCTGTCCGGCAGACCCATAAGCCGGGCAGCCTCTCGCGTGGACAGCAATCGTGACCGGATGCGCGCCCCATCAACGACCAGAATGAGCTGGCGGGAAGAACCGCCCGCCGGGGTCCGAAGACAGCCCGCCACATCATCAAACCGGACCTCTGCGCGTTGGACCTTGATGCCATGATGGTATCGCGTCCGCTTGTAGACACCCCCAACCATGACAACGCCCGCGGCCCTGGCCGTTTCAACCTTGGCAAGGTTCACGGCACTCATCATCGACAACAACGTGCGGGTCTCGACCGCACTGTGCCGTTGCATGCTTGCCGGATTGGCCTCGATCACATCCGCCAGGCGCATCCGGCGCTTGGGCGGTTTCGGCATCCGCCACCACAGCCAAGAGGCGTTCAAACGTTCCGGAAGCTGGCCGTGCGCCGTTCTCAGGGCCGGGGTGTGCCATGGGGTCATTGGCTCCGTGCCAGCGTTCACGGGATCCACACCATTTTCCACTGCAATGACGAACAGCCGCGGGCGTGATTGTGGCACGAAGTGGGATGCGTCGGCGATGAACGCGCCATACCGATAACCGAGCTTGTCCAGCGCCGCGCAGATCGCGATGAAATCAGTGCCTTTATGGGAAGTCAGCGTTCCCGGGACATTTTCGAGGGCAATAATCGTCGGCGCACGGTTGGCTGCATTCATATCGTTCAGCCGGGCGATGAACGGCCAGAACGTCCCTGAACGCTCCCCGTGCAGCCCTGCCCCGCCGCCCGCGAGCGAGAGATCCTGGCAAGGAAAGGACGCCCAGACCAGATCGGCCCGGCCGGGCAGCGCATCAGGGCCGATGTTGCGGATGTCGTCCACGACCATCTCGGCCCCGCCCCAGTTTCTTCGGTAGGTCGCAGCCTTCTTGCGATCAAAATCATTCGCGAACACGCAGCACCATCCTTTGCCCAATCCAGCGCGCGCCATGCCCCCGCCGACAAAAAATTCCTGGAACGTGTTCATGGTGAATCACCATAATGTCCCGGTTCCGTTTCGGTAAACATTTCATTCGCCGTTTGCGCGCGGGCGGGGACGGGGATCTGGTCAGGGGGCGGTTGTGCCGGTTACATGTCCAGGGCTTGCCTGTACATTTCCAGGATTGCTTCCTCTTCGGCCAAGTCATCCTGGTCGCGTTTGCGCAGGGCGAGAAGGCGGCGCATGACCCGGGTATCGTATCCCCGCGCCTTGGCTTCAGCCATCACCTCTTTCTGCTGATCGGCCAGCGCCTTTTTTTCGGCATCCAGCTGTTCCATCCGTTCAATGAATTGCCTTAATTCGTTGGCTGTGACGGTATAGGTCGCTTCAGTTCGGGGTGTGGTGTTCATCCGGCAATCCTGGAGGATCAAGCGTTGAGTCGCATAATTCGCGATAGTACTATTTGCGATTCTGTCCCCGGCTTGCAAGCATTAATTCCATATTAAAGACCGCTGCGTGAGCGCGTGATGTTTCGGTGGAAGCTTTGATTGGGCCATTCTGTCCGCTCCGCTGGCCTTACATCGGGCAAAACAGCGGGCAAAGCGGCTTTGGTGGTCTGGTTATGCGATTACCAGTGTTTGTTGGCTGAGGGTGATCCTGTTTGCGGCCCTTGCAGGTGCGGTCAACGAGGACAGGGGGATCTGTATCTCAATAAACGACGCTGCCCCGCGCCATACAATCTATGAATGCGATATCCGTGCCAGCCAATCCTGAACCCGGCCAGCCCTGAAATTGCATCTGCGCCCCGGCGGAACCATATTGCAGGAATGCGGGGCTTGCGACAAGGACCCGACAGGGCTAGATTTAATATAGGCATTTTGAACCCGGAACCGGGTTCCGGTATCCATGTGGTCACGCGCGACAGAGACGAGGTCAGCCCATGACACCCGACGTACAGGCATTTTTTGACACAGTGACAAATACGGTTTCCTATGTAGTTCAGGATCCGGCGGGCCGTGCCTGCGCGATCATCGACAGCATTCTGGATTTTGATCACGCCTCGGGCCGGACCGGCACGAAATCGGCGGATGATATTATCGCATACATCCACGATAATGACCTGTCGACGGAATGGATTTTGGAAAGTCATGTCCACGCCGACCACCTGTCAGCGGCCCCGTACCTGCAGGATCACCTGGGCGGCAAGGTTGGTATTGGCAAGAACATCACCGTGGTGCAGGACAGGTTCGGTAAGGTGTTCAACGAAGGCACGGAATTTCAACGGGATGGCAGCCAGTTTGACGCTCTGTTTGAGGAAGGTGACCGTTTCCACATGGGTCAGCTATGCGGGGATGTGATGCATACGCCCGGCCATACGCCGGCCTGTATGACCTATTTGATTGGCGACGCGGCCTTTGTCGGTGACACGTTGTTCATGCCGGATTTTGGCACGGCGCGCTGTGATTTCCCCGGCGGGTCTTCAACCCATTTATACCATTCGATTCAGCGGATTCTGTCCTTGCCCGATGACACCCGGATTTTTGTTGGCCACGATTACAAGGCACCAGGCCGGACAGAGTTTGCCTGGGAAACCACGGTCAGAGAACAAAAGGCGCTGAACGTGCATGTGGGGGCCGGTCGCGGGATTGCCGAGTTTGTCGAAATGCGGGATGCGCGCGATGCCACCCTGTCGATGCCCCGGTTGATTCTGCCTGCACTGCAAGTCAACATGCGCGGCGGCCGGATGCCGCCGCCGGATAGTCAGGGCGACGTGTTCCTAAAGGTGCCGCTGAACAAGTTGTGACTATGGCGGATAGGCCGGATTGATCGAATGGAACGGTCCTGGATACCGGGTCCGGGCGCGGCGGCGGTCTGATTGCGCGGGGCCGGTGCCGGTGGGGGCATCATGGGGGCAAGCGGTACCATCGGGGTCCGTTGGAGGAGCCGGTGGTTCTCGGGCCGCGCCCCCGGGGGCGTTTCTGGGGGGCTGTCCGACATGCCTGTTGCTATCCACCAAACAAACGAAGCGCGCGCTTGAACAAAACCCATACCGGGACGTGAAGCCAATCGCGGAACGATGCATGATGCATGTGAGGATGCTTGACCATTCGGGTAAGAAGAAAAGGGCAAAACAATATGCGCCGACGGCTGGGGCAGATGCTGAGGCAGGGGCGAGAAGTCGCCGATACCCAGGGAAAGAGCCTGGTCCGGCGCACAGAAATGCAACCGTAGACCGTGAGGGCATGGAACGCGGGACAGCGACACCTTCGCTAAGCGCAGCAAACCGCATATGCAAAGTGCCAGGGGATCAACATAGGGGAGGCAATGGATACCATTGACCGAGGGGTGCGGGATCCACCAATTATGGAACCTGATCGACACGCCAGAAGCGCAGGTCGGCAATCAACACGCTAGATGAATAAATGATGAATAAATGGCGTCGTTTGCCGAAGCGTCAAGCCAAAGGCGCGAGAACCTGGTCGCGCAGGGCAAAGCACTAGAGGGGTAGCAGCAATGAACGGGAACGAACCAGAGTACCGTAGAGACCCACACTAAGGGGGATATCGGACAACAGGATATTCAACAGCAGGAACCGGGTGTTAACCCAGGCGAGGTTTTACCAGGATGGCCCCCAAAGGATAACGGGGGCAGCAAAGTAGAAATCATTCACGGCGCGTGGCACGCAGGAACGCCGATGCCACGCATGACCATTCCATCATCCCATGCAGCGAACAGGGACGGTACGAACGGCGGACGAGAATGGACCTGTGCACAACGCAGGACCAATCTGGTCACTCAATGGGAGAGCACGACTACAGTTGATGGGACGGGAATGCCCCTGATGATGGGTACCGGGGTTCAAAGCCAGCCCAAGAGCGTGGCAGGAAATAGCGGGAGTTGGTGTGCCACGGCCATGTTAGCCGGGATGTGGGGTGGTGCATCCTGGATTGCATCCCGGCTGGACACGCCGCTTGCAATAGTCTAGAATCCATGCGCATGGAGATTCGCATCGTAACCCCCTATTATGCCGTTTCCCCGCAAATCAGCGCAGAGGACGTGGCCACCGTCAAAGAAAACGGGTTCACCACCATCATCTGCAACCGACCGGATGCCGAGGTACCGCCTGGCCAACAGGCCCACGCCATTGGTCGGGCGGTTGCCGAGGCTGGATTGGCCTTCGAAGTGCTCGAATTGACCCACCAGACGATGACCCCGGAACGCGTAGCCCGTCAACGCGTGCTGCTCGACGCCGCCGATGGCCCGGTCTTGGCTTATTGCGCATCGGGGACACGATGCGCGGTCGTCTGGGCCCTTGGCTATGTAGCAGAGCTCGGCGTTGATGCGGTGCTGGAACAGGCACGGGCGGCGGGCTATGATCTGGAAGGGCTGCGGCCCACGCTGTATAGCTTCGCCAATCAGGGCTGACCGGGGTGCGTGTGCGGTCAGCATCCCGACCGAATACAGCCTTTGTTATGCCTTTGTTATGCCCGCGACTGGCCAAGAGCTATAGGCGGCAAAAGCCATAAGGAACCAGGACCGCCCGCATAGCCGGGGTAGACAAAAAAGCGGATCAAACGCAAACGCGCTTAAGCCTCTGACTCCTATCGGTCACACAGGCTGCGGATTGAATGTTACCTCGTCCGGTTCCCGCAAACCGCGTTCCAGACATCGAGAAACCGCACCGCTTCGTGCTTTGATTGCGCTCTGTATCCGCCGGGTGCCATTGTTGGCAAGGCGGGCCGGAGCGCATCACAGACGGCTTGTGCTGGTGCGGGCGGTGTTTGGGGGGTGCAAGCCGAGACCAGACCCGGCACCACCGCACCGCAAGCGATCCGTGACGATCCGGTCATTCCCGCAGCCTCCCGTGGTCCGCGATTCAGATTGTTTCAGCTGCCGCTTGGGCATCGGCGTTCGCGCCCGCGTCTATCCGCGCCTTGACCTCTTCCGTATTACCTACCCCACGCTGCCGTCATATCTAACAGTGCCCAGCCGTTATTGTCAAGGTCGTTCACGTCCGCACCAGCATCCAGCAGCATATTGCCATGAATGGCAATAATGCTTCCTTGCCCCCGCCGCGCATTGCAGCACCGTCGCGCTTTTAAGAAAAGCCGTTTGTGCTCTTTGGTCTTCATCACCGGTCCTGTTTACTGTGCTCCGCTGGTCGGGCAACGAGGCTTATTAGGGTTAGCTGGCCGCGCGGAGCCCTTTCAAAATGTCATGGCTTCTGACCTTTTTGTTGCTTTCGGCCAGGCCCGGCAACATCCTGCCTTCATCGTCGCCAGCTTCTAATGTGCACCCTGGGGCAATCAGCAACGCCATTGGCGTCGAGTGTGCCATAAAATACGCCGTCCAGTGCAGCGGCGTAAGCCGGAACAGCATTAGGCAATTTTAATGGGACCGTATCTGGTTATATCCGTCAGGTCATATGTGGCCGTGACTGTGGAACGCTGTCAAAATGTTTCTTCAGGATCGAAGGCTCGCGCCGGGTGCGACAGTCCTGGGCGGTACAGACCTGACAGTTCGGGCCAACCCGCAGTTGTGCGTCTGAGGTTGTGCGTCACAACACCAGATTAGCATCGTGACTTGAAATCCCGGGTCGGCGTCAACAACAAGGCGTCAACAACAAATTGAGGAGGCTCCATGCAACGGGCAATAGCCCGGCAATTGCATATGCCGCTGCGCCGTCCTTCCTGCATCACACAGCGCAGAACCGGTCGATGTGGCCGGGGGGTGACGCGGCCACCATGGACAGTCCCCACCAAACTAGGAGGATTGCAAAGCCATCTATCGGCTTGTGGAACAGAATGCTGCCTGAGGCATCAACCACAATCAGGCCCAAATCGTCCCGTTCAGGGACTGATGCTATGCGGCGCAATACCTCAGGTAGATTGGTGCGAAACCGTCGGGCCAGCACATCCGGCCCGGACTCAAATTGGTCCACTGGCGCGCAAAATTCGTTCATTGGCAAGGCTTCTGCATCCGTGCGGTTTAGTGTGATCGAATGCCCGCCGAGATTTGCCAGGTGAATGCGGATGTCGGCATGGCAGTACCCGCAAAGATGTTCGTGACCGTTTCTGTTGCGGTTTCCAGGGTCGGAACGTGAAAACCATGGCTGGCCAAGAACGCCTCGACCTCTTCACACGGGACGGCGCGGCGGTTCTATGTGGTTCCGGGTTCGACCAGATAACCGGGCCATTGCCCTGGATATTTTGACCGGTCGCGCGCTGTTCTGATAGAGGCTGTTCTGATAGAGGTTGTGGAATCGTTCCCGCTATTTCGGATCAATCTCGCCGGTCTCGAACAGCATGGACGCGGTCGAGCGGATGGCAGCGGCGGTGAACAGAAACTCGTGCGCCGATGCCGTTAGATGCGGGTCGTGGGTCAACTGGTCAGACAAGAGCTCGACCGCCCGTTCCAGCACCGTAGTCTTGCGATGCGATGCGGCCAACACTTTAGCCCAGTCTGGAAACCACCCGGCAAATGCATCCGCAAGACCTATGCATAATTTGGAGGATTGCGAACAAACCATCAACACGGTACGCTCTTTGAAGGCGTTCAGGGGTAGTTTGATGCCCCTGTTTTTGCGCGGTTCGTGTCGAACGTGGTTCGGATCGGCGCAGACGACGTTCTGAGCAATGATTGATGCCCTCATGGGTTGGCGGTGGTGTTCGCCAACACGCAAGCGCGGGTTGAGGTACGCCGTGATCGGACCTCAGGGTTTACGACCCGCTGGTCCGCTGCAAGCGTCTGCTGATCGGGCAGTGGCACCCCGAAGCTGGCGCGCGCCTTAAACTGCGGTTGAATTTCATGCTTTTTTGCAGTCTTGCTCTCTTATGCACCTGTGCCCGATGCGACGCCCCCTTGCCGTTTTCGCAACTCACGATGATCTTCTGACCGGGGTTTGCCGTCAGATCGGGGATCACGGGCTGAAGCGGTGCAAAGTGCCATCCGCCCCGGCAGCCATATCAACACGCCGCAAGAGACCGGGCCGAAGCGGAGGCCCGACGATCCAGACGTGCACTTCAGTACCGACACGCAAGCGCGGTGGGTCAGGAACGGCTCGAAGCGTATACCGGGTTACGAAGATGACATACAGGCGGCTTTTCCCGCCCGGACGCGGCCCGAACAAGGAACGTTTCATCGACAAAGTCCACAAAGGGCACCTGCGAAACACCACATCTGCGAACCGGGCCGGGAGCCCGGGTTTGATACCATGGTTCAGAGGGGCGAACGCGCAGGCGGGTATTGGCCGACAAAGCCTATGCCAGCAAGGCCAACCGGGATGCTCTGGCGCGGTCA
>JACOMT010000071.1 GCA_014623385.1 Paracoccaceae bacterium | reverse complement strand
ATCCGGCCAGGATAGCTAAATCCAGGCTTCCGCCGAACATCACGCCTCACGCAGAGGTCTTGCATACAGGATGATGCGTTTTTTATAAATGCCATATCTTTTTAAAAAATCAGTAACCGCTATCCGCGACAAGAAAAATCAGTAATCATTCAGGTTGGTTATAAACGCGCCCTCCGCCAGGTTCACCCAGTCACGTCCTTGTCAGCCTCCAGCACTTCAGCGATTGGCAAACGCGGATCGATGGTAAGCAACTCCTTCATCGCTTCTTCAGAGAGTTTGAGGAGCAACTGCAGCCAAGGGCTACATGGCTTCTTGTCTGGCTTTTCGGCAATGGCGAGCCTGGTGCCAAGCGGTCCCTTGTCCTTGGTGAGCGAACCTTTGATGAGGAGGCCCTTGATAATCGTATCCTCATTTTCTTCCTTCAGGAACTTGGCCAATTTTTTGCCGTCAGTGTCGTCTAGTGTGGTCTGTTCGAATTTTTGCAGCCTATCGAAGAGTGCATGCACATACGTGCGACGCAGCAATACCTTGTGCCCTGATTTGGCGTCTGCCCGCTCGAGCAGTATGGTGGCGATTTTGCTTTCCTCGACTGCAAGGTTTTCAAATTCGGTTCCCTTGCCATTCTTCACCCTGAGCCAAGCGGTGACCTCTGCATCGATGCCCATGACCGGCGCGACCTCCAGGCCCACGCGTGACATGTCGGTCAGCGACTGGCGCTGCATTGCCTGTGCATAAAGCGGCCGCAGGGTACCCGCAAACTGGTAGCCATTATGATTACGGAGCGAGCATTTGCCTTCCAGGGGGAAGGTCACCAGATCCTTCGGATCCCATTTGAGGCTATAGGGTTTCTCGTTATGGATAACAAACTGGTCGGCTGAAGCGCCGTCTTGGTCGAAGGATCGGAGTTCTCCGCCCATCGTTAGCACGTTCCTGACCTTGGCAGCCCTTTTGCGTTTGCGGACCACTAGATCGCAGTCAGGCGTCAGAACGCCCCGCACGGCGTTACCTTCAGTACAAATGTAAATGTCGCCAAGCGCGTGCCGCTTCTGCGGCCGGGATTTGTGCTCGTCGATCCTGATCCTGTGAAAGAACTTGGCGATACGAACGGATGGCCCGTCGAATGCGCCTTCGATCCCTTTGCTGAGATCGAGATCGTCGAGGCGGGTGAAATCTTGGTCGCGCCACGGCACGTGCTCATCCACCAGCGCGCGGAGGCTCTCACCAAACAGCCACTCAAGATAGTCGCTCATCGACACACCTTCGTCGACAAGGCGGAAGCGTAACAGGTAGGCGAAGTCTTTCGGCGTGAGATCGCTGATCTCCTGTAGCAGCGCATTCATGGCTTTGTCTGCGCCTTCCTGCCATTTGCTCAAAGCACATTGCAGGACCTGTCCAAAAACGAACTCTTGTGCCGTGTCGAGCAGGGCGTCGGCAGCTTCGTTTGCGATCTTGATCTCGCCATCCTCGACCTTGATCCAGCTTTTCTGGAGGAAGCGAAAGCGCAGCGCTAGCAGTTTGTTGCGGCCCCTGACCTTTACCTCTTGGCGGAACTGTTCAACCTTGTCCTTCACGCCCTCAGATGACATGAGGACGATGGCGGGAATTTCACCTTCGTTGGCGTTGAGAAGTTGTCCCAGGAAGTTTATAGACTTTACTCGTGCGTTGGTCATTCTGTCACCAACCAGTACTTCAGGGCTCAAATAGTAGTCCAGGAAAACGACCTGCGGTTTCTGGCAGCGGTAGACTTTTTCGCCTTCGTCGAGCCCTGCATACTTTATCTCGACGACTTCGCCGCACTTTTTCAGCAGCTCCTCAAGCGGGGCAAGCACGTCGAGTGTTGCCCCCTTTAAATTATTGAACTGCTTGCCGGGGTCAAAGCGCGGATCGCGTGTGGAAACGAACCTTGCATAAAGTGCCGAGTTAACCTTCAGAAGTTCCTCGGCTTCTGTGTCGTTATCAAGCGCCGCTTGCTTGGCAGCCTGCACATCCCCGAGGGGCAAGCCAGCGTCTGCACAAGTCGCTTTGTTCTCGGTATTTTCCAAAAAATCGATCAATTCGCCCAGGACGTTTCCGTCTAACGGTGGCGCATCGTAACCATCATCGATCACTAGGATCCGCTGGATACCGTTTTTCTTGAAGGCCTCAACAATTCTTTTCTCGTGTCTCATTGGATGCTCATATCCAGTACGAACATATTAATCCGCCCCTCGCGAATACGTCCCACTTCGTCGTCCATGCGAAGCTTCCATCCGTGGTAGTCGGCCAGGTCACGGGCAATGTAGAGGCCGAGACCCCGACCCTGTCCGGTTGGCTTAGTGGTAATGAAAGGCTGGAATATGCGCTCACGACGGTCTGTCGGTACGCCTGGGCCATTATCCTCGACGGTCAGGCTCTTTTCCGCGACATCCAATACCACTTTGATTCTCGGCTTGTATCCAGGCTCAAAACGTTTTTGCTGTTTTAGCCAGTAGGCGGAGTTGACGATCAGGTTCTCGAGAATCTGGATGACCATGCCTCGCACAGCCCTGACCGGATAGGGTCTGGTGGGCCGCTCAAAGCCAAGCTGAATGCCGTGCCTTTCAAACTCCTTGGCGTGGTTGGAAAGCACGTTATCCACCAGGTCGGTCAGGTCAAAGCTAGACTTCGTCTGTCGCTTCTCCCCGGTCAACTCGTCAAAAGCAGCGATCCTTTTGTGAAGTGTCTTGAGCTGCTCGCGCAAAGAGTCGATCATTGCCTGGCAGAGCGCACCACTTCCGAGCATCTCCATAGTGCGTGAGACAGCGCGTTCGAGTTCGTGGAAAATGAATTCAGCCATGAGGCCGATGCCGGCAAGGTAGACAAACTTTTCGCGCTCGTTCTCGGCTTCGCTGATGACCGCTTCGATGCGGCGAATGAGATCCGTAGATTGGTCGCTGAGGGCCGCCACACCCTTGGCGAGTTCCTCGATCACCTCTCGGGCACCCTCGTCAGCCCCTTCCCGAACTCGGGTAAGAGCGGCCTCGACCCGCCGACGGGTGCCAGAAATCTTCCGCGTGTCCTGCTCGGCGGCACGCCGTTCCATCTGCTCGATTTCATCGGCCTGATTGATGAGGCCACGTAGCTCGTTGTGAACCACCCAAATCAAGACTTTTCGCAATGCGTCCGCGACGTCCGACTGAATTAGGCCTTCGCGGTTGGTCTGCTCGCTGAGCGCCGTGTGGGGAGTATCGAGTTGAACGCGACCGATTATTTGCTGGCGGTTCAGCTTGAAGCCACTTGATCCAAAGGCGGCTTCGTCGAGCCCAAGCCAATCGTCGCTTGGATCCCCGTAGGGCAGAATTCGGAAGCCGTAGCGGTAGAGCATTGGCCCGCCACTCCAATTCGAGATCTCGCGACGCGTCTCTGCGGCATTTGAAGACAGGCCAGACACGGCGTCGACGACGCGCCTGTTATACCAGTATATGTCGCAGCTGAACTTACCTAACTGCGCGAACGCAGAGGGTCTGACCGGGATGGGACGGAACGCCGCATGTCCCCGCTTGGCCCGTCGCTTTACTGTGTTCTGGGCGAGGGAATAGACTTCCGCACCGCGCTGATCAAGTTTGATGCGACGGTGACGTAACCGATAATCAACGAATCCGGTAAGGCGTGGCTCCCTGTTTTCCATGATAAATTCCACGTGGCAGACGGCATGCGCAGCGTCGAGAAGGCGCCGCGGAATGGACGGAACTGGCACCCTCTTCCCATTGTGCCGAGGCACGAGCAGTCGGTTCGCCAGTCCTGCCTCGAAGGGATCAATCATCCGTGCGATTCGCCCCTGCAGGATGTCGCTGAAGCGAACGAAGTCCCAATCGCTTTGGAGACCGGATATCACGATTCTGGTGCCACTCGTTGCCGGGTCGTGCTTCTCCTCCCCCAAGAACGGCTCGATCTGAATGTCCTCCACACTTGACCGGGTGTCGTGGGTGAACACCGTCCAGTCGATGTCGAGCAAATTCCACCGGTCCTCGCCCGCCCTGGTCGTCTTAACTTGGAGCTGGTCACCCAATCTCATGGCAGAGAGGCGGCCAATACCCTTGTCGCCCAAATTGCGGGCACCTTGGAGATTTTCAGTCCGCCTGGACCTCGTACCGATTCGGAGGAACACCTCCTTGAGGTCGGCAAGCGACATGCCTTCGCCGGTATCCTGAATTTTGATCGTATTGGCCGTTCGATATTCCGCCTCCAACACCTCTAGAAATTCGTTGACTTCACCCTGAACGGGCAACGAATCTAACAGTTTGCGAGAATCCGGGTGGTCCGGTTCCAGGAGGGAGTGAGCAAGGAATTCCCGGACATCCTGAACCGAGTGTCCCTCTTCGAGCAGGCGTGCGCGGGCTTCGACGAGATTACTGTAAGTGAGACGCACCGTAACCAGGATCTCTACACGGGTGGATTTTGCGTCGAACGCATTTTTGATCAGTTCATATAGCGCGACTTCGTCGGTACTAATCAGTTCCTTGCCCAGCGCCAGCAGGGTTCGCGCTTCGAAGGTAAAACTCATTGACCGCTTACAGCGTGCAAATAAGGCATCCACTGTCCTCGTCGTCGATCTGGAGCGTGCTACCACCGAACACAGCGGACAGTGGCAGATTCTCTTCCCGCGCAGCACGCTGGCGTAGCTGTTCCTCATGTTCGCGCTTGATCGCAGCCATTCGTTCAGGCCGCTCTAACTCTGTGAGGCTCTCGCGTTCGCTCCATGTAAAGGTATTGCCGCTCTCCGCGTAGGGTTTCTCGTAAGCTTTTGCCTTCTCGAAGAGATCAGGATGCTTTTCCTTTAGTCGAACCCATTCGATCTTCTGCTGGTAGAAGCAGAAGAAGCACCCTGATCGTGACCGGCCCCATTCGGTGTAGGGCGGAAGCCCTACCCCTGAGCTGTTCAAGATATCATGGATGTCATGCAATCTCAGGCCGTCGGTTTGAAACGGATAGACCGCCGTGATGTTTGGCTTGTGGCTAATATAGCCCGAACGGGATTCATCGGCCCGAAGACCGACATAGTTTATCACCGTATCGTCACCGACGAACTGTTCGAACGGCTTCAGCTTCAGCATTTTGGTACACCAGCGTCTGTGGTTCGAGGGGATCATCTCTCCATAAACGTCGTACCAGTGATCGAAGCCCAGGTTGGCGTTAAGGCGGTGCACTTGCCGCCCCAGGTAGTCTTCGATACGCTCAAGATATGCGTATGTTTCGGGAAGCTCCTTAAGCGTGTCGGAGAAAATGTACTCCATCTCGGGAACCCGGTCCCGAAGATAGATTGCAAGCGCAGCCGAGTCTTTGCCGCCCGACAGGCTGAGGATATGGCGCGTCATGATCGTTCAATCTCTCTGGTGCCGAGAAACTCAGCAAGAAGCTGCACTAGGACGCGTTGGGGATCGTCCACGTCGGCTAGGACAGCTCTTAGGGAATCTACAACACCGTCTTCACCTTCAGTCGTGCCGGGGCGAATATAGTACGCGCGATCTGCGCCACCGGGAAGCGCGATGTGAACTGCAGCCACCGGTGCCTGCCCAGCCTGTCGTGCGAGGGCGATGAACCGGTCGATTTGCCCTGCGCACTCCCGGACAGCAAACGCATAGGAGTCGAGATCGCTGTCTCCCCAGGCTTCTAGGCGCTTGCTGGTAAGCAAGCTCGCAATGGTTTCGATCCACCGGTCCGTATCCAGATCATCATCTAGAGATCGTGTAGTGAACGCGCGAAGACGGTAGTCCGTCAGCTTGATGAGCAAAGAGTCCATTTCTAACTTCAGACGCGCTCTGAGATCCTCCACGGATCGTGCCGCGAATGCCTGGAGCGTCACAAAGAGAGCCCGGTCCCGAAGTTGGGGAACGGCGTCCTGAAGCTCATCGAATACTTTATTGAGCTCTGTGGCGAAGTCGTGCTCGTTTGGAGAGGCGTAGCCGCACGCCTCCGGAAGCTGCCGGTGAAGAAGATCTACCGGGTCGCGCGCCTTCTGGAGCACTGATCGGACAGCTTGCGCATGTTTGGACACTGATCTCGTCTTCCAAGCGAATGGCCTGAGCTTCGCGGTCCATCCATAAATTGCCGCGGTTACGGCTCCAATCGCGGGCTTGGCCGACATCTCCGGTACACCTGGGCGATCTCGCAGCAGATCCGCTATGCGGCACGGCAGGGTCTGTTCGGATGCTGGTTCGATGAGCTTGCGCAGGTGGAAGTTCTGCGGGCCCTTTGCCATGCGCATCAGGCATGCCGCATCGGGTTCCGGACGATATGTGCCCCGTTCCATGAGTGCCACATGCGCGTGTTCCACGATGAGATAGGTCGCAAGGAGAACGAGTGCTGGTCCCTGACGCAAACCGAGAGGCTCAGCAGCCAGGCGCTTTAGGATCGCAGGGATACCCGCACCACCTTCCTTGCTCGCCAGAGCATCCAGCGCGTTCCACGATGGCCGCCACTGCAAAGGATCGGCTGGCGATGGAGCATGGAGGTGCCACTTGTCAGAGGCGTCATCGATGGGCGTGTGAAGCTGCGTTTCCCGCAACATAGACAAGTAGATTGTGCGCTCGGGCGGTGCCCCGTTGAAGCCCAAGTCCGCCACGTCGGCCTGCGTAAACATCGCGTCGAACAGACGACCTCGTGCGGTCGAGATGGCGCTTGATAAGCGGCTCCGGTTGATAAGGTCGTTTCGGAGGATAGGCGCAGCACTGAACCGGGCGTCGCAAGCATCGCTCAGCAGCTTGTTGAGCTCTCTCCGGGAAGTGATCTCGATCCGTTCACCACCATGGAAAAACCCCACGACTTCGCTTTCTGCCGAGGTTGCACCGAAGGGCCGCAGCTCCTGAACGACTGTCTGGGCGGCTGCCTCGTGACGTGCCGCGACTTCGGCGCGCGCCGTGTCGTCAAGGCGCAGCTCCGTACAAGTGTCCCCAACCCAGTTCCAAGCCGCCAGATCACGCGCAGCTGCAACAGCACGGGTTGTCACGCGCATCAGGCAGTACACATTAGCGAGGCCAGCCGTGCGGGACGCCTGTTGGGTCTGCTCAATTAACCGTCCCTCTTCACTCAGTGAGAGCGTCGGCACCACGCAGATCATGCCATCTCCGAAGGGCGGCGCGGCACATTTGGGATCGTTTGACACTACAAGCGGGAACGCGCGCAGCGTACCCTTTTCGTGATAGTGCCGATGGGCGATGAATGTATAGGGCTCGCCACGGTTAAGGACAGGTGTTCTGGGAACATGAGCGTCCGCATCGGCGCGCCAGCGATCAAGGTCTACAGTGGAGCCGCTACGGAGCGCAAGTGTGCCACCGGGACGCTCCCATACGATAGCCGCTGTAACCAAGGTCTCGATAGCCGCTGCAACCCGACCGAATGACGCTCTCAAACACCAAGCGAGGGTGTCGGCATCCGGACGAAGTCCTGTCACCGGGTCGAGGACTAGAAGAACGCCCGTCGTCTTGAGAACATCGCGTTCGAAGACGCTCAGATCATGGCGCGTCGCAACCGCCTCTTGCACGTCGTTCCAGCGCCTATCTCGATCACTCGTTCCAAAACGCAGCGACGGTCGCGCAGCCAAGTAATCAAAGTAGTCGGACAGCAGATACCAGCTATCGGCACCGTATCGTGCTCGTTCGGCGAACCGCATCAGCCCGGCTGGTTCCCGTGCATTAAGAAACGAAAACAGTGATCTTTCAGCTTGGCCGAGGCGACGCGACGCAGCCACCAAGCAGACAACGACTGCCGGATGGAGTGGATAAAGGCGCGAAGTATCTGGAGTCTTCTCAGCCGCCTGCCAGTCGAAGAGTCCACGGCGAGCGGCCTCACCGTAGAGCTCGGTCGCCATTTCGTCAACGTTTAACTCGCTAGGCTCGTGCTGAATGGCGTTTGCGAGCAGATGTACCGCGGCTTCCTCACCGTTGCCAAAAGCGATGTCTTCGTCGAGAACTGTGAGTGGAGGAATCCAACCACGCCGTAAGGTGCCTTACTCGGGCCGCAGCCGCGCTCAGCCAGGCGTTGAAAGATCGACGGATCCTCATCCGGTGCGGTCGCGGCGTACTCGATGTATCGTCCCATTTCGTCAACCAAGAGCACGAGCATTTGCCCTGTCGCTGCTATTTCCGCCGCGTAGGCCTCAACATGGATCAGCACCGCATCTGGGTCACGGTAGCCCATGCTGCGTGCCTCCCGCGTCGCTTTGATGGCCGAGAGGAGGTCAAAAGACGGCTGAGGGGCGTCGGATGGATTGGAGATATGAGCGAGCAGGTCGTCGCCCAGGCTCACGCGGCGTCCGATCAGAGGGATGACCACAATTTGCTCATCGGTTCGATCAAGTTCGCTTCCCTCGATAATCTTTTTCGCACGATCACCACCGCTTAAAGCCTGCGCCAGAAGGACCGCGAAGGAAGATTTCCCGGATCCGTAAGGACCGGTTACACGGAAGGCACGTTGGCCGGATTCGGACCGGAGGCCTGTTCCTAGTCTACGTAAAGCCTCCTGCACCGATGGTGTGCTGACGAAACCTGTCAGAGCATCTGGATCGTTGATATCCCTTCCTAGATCGATGGCGCGCACATAGCGACGGGCCACCGAAACGCGGGATGCGATAGTCTCGTATTCGATGGTCGGCTCAACCGTGCCCTTTACCGGTTCCATGCCCAGTCCTCCAACACCTTGGCGTCGTCCGCACCTTGCATCACGAGGTTGATCCCGCCCAGCCCATCCTCTCTCAGGGTGCCTACAGGGGCCGCATCGCACATATCACGCAGAAGCGCATGCAGACCGATCTCGTCGAGGCGCAGGATCGTCCCGGGTGCCCGTGCCTCCAGAAGCATTGCCCGCAACGAGAGAGTTGTGCCCCCTCTCACGTTTCGGTGCCAGTAGTCTGCGATAATGAATGCGGTGGAGCGAGCATCAATGGGCCTGGCACTGCAGAACGGCGCGGACGCCACCGGCAGACCGCCCCTACGGGTAGTTCTCAAGAAATCGAGATCTTGGAAAGGGCTCCCCAACCCATCTTCCCATGAAGCCCAGTCGGTCGCGCTCGTCGCATCGTACATTCTTAAAAATACGTCGACGTGGTTTGCGGCCGTGCGCTCGGTGGCGCGCCCGTTGGATCTCGCTCGGGCCAGTACACGCGCTACCAGATCGGCACGCGTAATCTCCGGCTCGCCTAGCTCTGAAAGAACGGACCACGCACCAAGGTTCGCTCGGGTAGACAGCACCCAGTGTAACCTCCAGAGCGAACCGATCTCATCCAGGTAAGGATCGAGTCCGCTGCCGGGGTTGAGCAGCGCATCGGCAAACAGCGTAACACCGCCATGGTGGCTCCGGTCATTTGAGCGAGCCACGCCACTCGATGGAAGTAGCCCGAACGCCACGCCCCAGAAGCGTAAGGATCGGACCATGTTCCGTCCGATGCCCAACCCCAGAACGGCATTGTCGTCATCGCGAAAAAGATCGGGGTCATGGCGCACGGCATGGTAGAGTTTGACCAGCCAGCCATGACGCGGTGCAAACGCCTCGTGGCCTGAGATCACCACACGCGGAGTTGGTTCCACATCTCTCAGAAGGTCCTGCGTGCCAATCGTGTCGCTCATATCGCCCGCCTCGTTGTCTTTGAGGTACTCTCTGCGCGGATATCTTCAACCACCCAGGCAATTTGGCGCGCTGCAGTCTCGACCTCTTTAATGGTATTACCTCGACCGAACCCGATCCTAATCGAGGCCTCCGCCTCCGCCGGTTCTAGTCCCATCGCCAAGAGGACAGGAGAGGCACCAAAGGCACCGTCGGAGCAGGCCGAGCCGCTCGAGATCGTCACGCCGGAAAGCCGACGGACCAAGTCATCCGCGTCGCAGCCGGGAATGAGCAGGTTAAGGTTCTGCGGCACTCGCGCGTTCATGTCCCCGTTGATCGACACATCGGATATCGCGGAACAAAGCACGTGCAAGAAGTGCTCAGAAAGGTCGCGCGCATGACAAGCGTCCGCCGCCATACGCTGTGCCGCCAACGCGCACGCTGCCCCGAAGCCAACACAGAGTGCAATAGGCACGGTGCCCGGTCGCACCCCACGCTCCTGCCCGCCACCAGTGGCAATGGGGTGCAACCGCGTCATCGTGTCTGGTGTTGCGATGATCGCGCCGATGCCCTGCGGGCCGTAGAGCTTATGAGCGGACAGCGTAATTGCATCGAGTCCCAACGCTGCCAGATCAATTGGGATACGACCCAAGGCCTGCGCGGCGTCGCTGTGAAGAATGCCGCCCGCATCATGAACGATATCCGCAATCTCTTTGATCGGTTGAATCGTGCCGACTTCGTTGTTGACGGTCATAATGGAGACCGTGCACACCTCGCCGTACATCGCATCCTCAACCTCGGCGGGCTCGATCAAGCCGAACTCGTCCACACCGACCATGGAAACGGTCGCCCCGCCCTGAACGAGAGCCTCCGCCGTCGCTCCGACGCAGGCGTGCTCGATGGCACTGGTCACCAAGTGCGAGCCTGGCAGAACCAGACTTCGAAGGACAATGTTGACTGCCTCCGTGGCCCCACTCGTAAAGACAACGTTTTCCGGACGGGTGCTGACCAGGGCGGCGACGTGCGCACGCGCTTCCTCTATCGCCGCGTGGGCCGCCCGCCCAGCCGGGCTGGAGGCAGCGTGGGGGTTGCCCGCCCGCCCATCCAGCCATGGCATCATGGCATCGCGGGCCTCCGGTGCCAGAGGCGTACTGGCGTGGTGATCCAAATAAACAGCAAGTTCACTCATCTGCGCTGGCCTCCAGAATGCAGGCGGCGGAGCTCGTTTTCGTATCGGGTAGCGAGTTCCTCAAGGATCGCGGCGCGCTCAAGATGCGGCGCACGCGATCTTATCGACCAGCGTCCTCCGACGGCGTCTGATCGCCTCCCGCTCACGAAAGGTCGCTCCGGTATAGCAATGGTCCTGCAGAAGCACGGGGGGAGGATAGTTCACCCACAACGATTCCGTCCATGCGCCGCGATGTACAGCAACCGTGATTTCTTCCCGGTGCCACTGTGCCAAACGCGTTTCATAAAGGCCGCAAGCATACCCGCTGACGATCACGTTGCACGGCAGGGTGGACAATACGCCTAGAAAGGCTAGATAATCGCGGCACCCATATTCCGCCCGGGACAAGCGCGCCTTGCGGTGCCTTCGAGGGCAATAAGGGGGATCAGCGTAAACGAGTTCGTGGCCTTCGAATGGATAGGCGCGGAGCAACTTGAGCGCATCACCCTCGATGATCTCTGCATCAGGAGCATCATCTTTATCTCGCATGCGCCAATTCGCGCCCACCTCTTGGACAATCTCGATCCCGATCATCCGCGCGGCGGGGCGCTTGTTTCGCAATACGGTTCCAGTGCCGAGATGCGTCTCGATATAGACATGATGCGGCGGCATCTGGTTGATAACATGCGGATATGCCCGCCCTTTTCCACCCGGATAACTCATAAAATCACCCTCGCAAATTTCTGCGATGATGGCAGGAGAACAGTATGAACAGCCGCCATAATCCTGTCTACGCCGACCCAGTCACGCGATTGCGTCGATGATAGCCGAAGTATCGAAATTAAGTAAAAACTCTGCGTAGGATTGTTGGAAGAGATCGGCGATGTAGACTCCAATCTCCACGTCTTGCGCATTCTCGTCAACGGTCTGCCTGAGCGCGTATTTCTGCCCTATCGTCGTCGCATAGATGAATAAGCAGTGGAAATAAACGGCCGAGATATAACGCTGCTCAACCAACTCGTATTGCTCCTCGCTCTTGAGTCTTTTGCGAAAGCCCATGAATGCGCGACTGTCCATGTTGATCACAATTTTTGAAAGTTGCTCGCCCTCTGACACGGGTATGACCACCTTGTCGTGGTTCATGGGAATACCACTACTTTCCACATCTTCCCAAGACCTCCGATTCTCACCGCCTTGCTGTGAGACCAAAACCATCTCTGGCAGACCGAGCTTTGGTTCTGGCTCCCGCGGTGCGGGAGCGGGCTTTGGGGGCTCTGCATCGCTCACGCGGACCATAAAGGTCTGAACGAACGGCCCGCCGGGGTTACTCAGGGCCGCACGAACCTCTACGGCATCGCCGACCGACAGATCCTCGTGCGCGGACACCGTCACCCGGATCCGCCCGGAAGACGGACTAGACGTGACGACATCCAGCGTGCGGTCGTGACGCCCTATATCAGCCTCGCCGTTGCCGCCGCGCGTCCCCTCGCCGCCGGGGCGCAGGATGTCGATCTGTATCTCGCCAGGGTCCTCCGCACGGTCAAAGTAGCGGTCTTCAACATCTGTAGAAAAGCTGATCCTGCGGCTTTCACCCCTAGGCAGCCGGAACATCTTCATCTCTCCCTCACGCCCGTCACCGCCCTCAAGCCTGAAGAAGCTCGGATAACGTTGGGGTTCGAAGGCAGGTTTGGTCCGCGTGGCCGCCCGGGGGGCGGCGGCAGTCGCCCTGGGCGGGCGGTCACTGGGCTTGCTTTGGCGGCCGGGACGGTCGTCGGCGAGATCGAAGGTTTGCTTCAGCAGCTGGGTCAACTCTGGGCTCATCGGCATGCGCTTGGCGACGCTGCTTGCGGAGCTCTTGCGCGTCATCACCACGCTTCAGACGGTCACGCGAGGCCATGAAGAGGTTGTTGCGCACCTCGGTATCGATCTCCGAGCAGTCCACATGGATCAGGAGGTAGTCGCGCAGAAGGTTCATCTTCAGCGTTCGAGTGATGAACTCCGTGGTGTAATGCCCTTGTACCTGCCCGTTCACAGAGAACAGGACCGACATGTTAGTCTTGAGGTACTCTCTGCGGATATAGTCCTTTGATTCCTTGACATCCTTCCCCCGCGCACGAGTCTTGAAAACGTAAACACGCACTTGCAGCCGACCAAGCTTGTCGGTATTCGAGGTCAGCGTGAATCGGTCTTCGACCGTCTCGTCATTCTCTTCGAGTCGCCGATGCAGGCCATCAACCGTTGTCACCAGTGCCTTGTTATCGGGGTACCGTTCGGCCTTTTCGACCGTGAGAAATGGCAGCGCCGGTTGGAAGAGATACTGGTTCAGACTCAGGTTGAGATCGCGCTGGATCATTTGTGTTCCCTTTGGAAGCTGGTAAGAGTAGAGCTTGAGAAGGGAACCACTGCCGAAGTTCCGTCCGTCTAGTCCTACATCGATCTCATCCGTCTCGAAGCATGGCACTTTACCGTCTATGACGAGGTACTCATACCACGTCGATTTCCAGCGGTGCCCCTCCTCCTCCGTGAGCGGGTGCTTACGCAACAGCGTGAACCCCACGCGCTTGCTGCCTCCGAACCGACGGCTCGCCACCAACTGAAACCGGGAGCGCCCACAAAAAGCGACCGCACCTGCACCTCCCATGTTATAACGTCCTTGCACGAAGTGGACATCATTCTTGTTGCCGCGCAACAGCGACATAAAGGTCTCCGGAAAATCCTCGGGATGCTGACCAACCCCGTTATCGTAAACAAGTAGAGAGGTGTTGCCTTTCGGACCGTCCGCGACGATCTGTAATTCTGCAGCCTGTTTCCGGCGATTCTGCTGGAGGTCCCAGTGCTTACGATCCGGGAAGAAGCGCTGGATGGCCTCCGGGATGCTGCGCGGTGCCTCCGGTGATTGCGGGTCGATCCCCTCTTCCCGGCAACGCCGCTCCAGGATGGCGTCAATGCCGTTGGTGATCTTCTCTACGAGGGCCGGAACGGCACTACTCTGCTGATTCTCGACAGTTGCGTAGTTTGACTTATTGTCGCCGTATGGTGTCCAGGCTTCGTGCAAATGCACGAGATCGAAGCGTTCGAGCACCTCTGATACTGCAGCTTCGTGTGGTGCACTGACAAGGGCGTCAAATAATTCTCTCTCATTCATCATTACGCCGTTTTCCAAGCTGAAATGCAACACCCGCCCCTCATCTCCGTTCGGGTACCGCCCTCTCTACGATGGACGGCGGGTTGCGAAAATTCTGGCCTCCCGGAACCTCCTAATTTCCGCACGAAACAGCTTTAATTTCGCCATAGCTAAGCATATGCACCGCCAGTTTCAATTTCAAGAAAAAATTGACCATCGCGCTTCAAAGGATCTGCGGCACGCTACTGCAGCGAGGGGGCATGTTGCGAGGGGTCAGCGGACCCTGGTGCCGTGCAGGACTTCTGTAGGCGTCCGGTATCCCGGGGCCTTCTTGGGACGCACATTCAGCCGATTCTGAACCGCCTCCCCCTCTTCGTCTGAAATCTGCAGAAAGTCGGTGCCTTTGGGAAAGTACTCTCGCACCAGGTCGTTCGCGTGCTCATTCAAGTCGCGCTCCCACGAGTGGTAAGGGTAGGCAAAGAAGAAGTTTGAACTGAGCACCACGGACACAGTGACGTGCCCCGCGAACTCCTTGCCGTTGTCCGCGGTAATGGTGAGAACCATTGCTGCAACAGGTTCGAGCAGCCTGATTATGACCGTACCGATATCGTCTGCGGTCTTCCTGTCCACGCGACCAAGCAGAGTGTATTTCGAGCCCGGTCAACCAGGGAAACAGATGGCATCACTATGGCCTTTTATAAAAAGTTTCATGATAAAGTGCCCTTACTTGATTGAGCTGTTGCCCCAGCAACTGCACCACAGCATAGACGTAATGGTACTGATAGCTCTGTATCTTGTGAGTGGGATAGAAAATGAACTGGAAAAATGTGCTTGTAATATGGATGTATCACCCCAACTATACACAAACCTTTAAGTGTTTCATACACAGCAAAATTTAGTAAAGGTGAAATGAATTTTACAGGCCTCCCATTATGATATCATAAACTACAGCAATGGTTCA
>JACOMT010000070.1 GCA_014623385.1 Paracoccaceae bacterium | reverse complement strand
AGGCGTGCATTTCAGTGCCAACACGCAAGCACGGTAGGTCAGGAACGGCTCGAAGACTACGCTGGGCTACAAGGTGAAATCCTACGGCTTTGCGCGCCCGGACGAGGCGCGGACGAGGAAAGTTTCATCGACAAGGTCCACACGGGCACCTGCCAACCGGGCCGCCTTGCGTGGTCACCACCGTGACCGGATCATGCGAACGGCCACCCGTCATCGACCTTTGCGGGCCCGGGAAAGCGCGGGGAGCAGGCTGATATCTAGCCGCCGCTTGGGGGATTGAGCAATGCCTATGCCACGATGACCCGCCGCCCGATAGTTCGGGCTGGCCAAAACAAAACGCCCGACTGGCGATTGTGGCAATCAGGCAGAATTTGCGGGGAGCCGCAAACAAGATCACCCTCAACCCGCCAACACCGGCAATCGCATAACCAGATTACCAAAACCGCTTTGCCCGATTTTTTGCCCGCTGTAAGGTCAGCGACCCGGACAGAACGGCCAAATCAACGCGTTCGCCGAACATCACGCTGTCACGCAGAGGTCTTAAAGATCAAAATGGCATCCTGGCGCGACAGTCGGGCAGCACATCAGGGAGGTGTAGCGCGCCTTCAGCTGGGCCCAGTTTCCGTCGGCCCCAGTTACCGTGCAAGCGGTTCAGTGATAACAAGGTCCGGGAGGTCCGGTTGCAACGCCACGTGCTGGCCTGCCCCCCCGACAACCTCCCAACACCCCCGAACTTTCCCGCGCTTCGTCGGACTGCCCGGGGTGCTGGCCGGTTGGTCCCTGACCAGCCTGCAGCGCAAGCTGATCGGGATCGGTGCCCGCGTCGTGTGCCACGCCCGCGCCATCACCTTCCAGCTGGCCGCGGCCGCGGTCACCGGCCCAATGGCGCGATGCATCCTTGCCACCACCTGCGAACACCACCGCCATGCGTGTTGACCGCGATCCGGGCCAAGCAGAACGAAACCGGCGCAACAGATCTGCCTGAGTTCTGCCTGCCGCGCTGAACAACGCTGAACAACGGGCCCCCGGGCCGGGGATTGCCCCCTCTGCGTGGTCCGCCCGGTTCCGCGATCCCGGGCGCAACGCGTGGCCCGAACCGCTTGATCCATCAGCCCCGTGACCCGATAATGGCATCCAGTGACAGGCAACTTGGGGAATGCCGGTTATGATGAACTGAATGCCGCATTGATATCGATCTGTGCAGTATATGACCTGCATATTGGGCCGTCGCCGGTTTGCGGCTATGGCCTGATCGTATCCCGCCCAGACAATCCGCAGATGACATGTTCAAAACTCCGCATATCAAGCGCGGAATTCGGTGCGGCAACGATTGCAAGGGTGACGTGAAACTGGCACGGTCAGCACCGGTTTCAAGCAAAGGAGAGCGGTTTGGCCATTGGTGCCTTGACTCAAGACAGCGAACATGAAGTGAACCCCGAGTTCCTCATAGAATTTTCCGACAACCGTCTGCTGATTGATCTGTGCGGTGAATATGATCGCAACCTGACAGCCATTGAAAACAAATTATCCGTTCATATTCAGCATCGTGGCAATCAACTGGCAATTTTTGGCGAGGCATCGGACCAGAAAAAGGCGACAGAGGTGCTTCAGGCACTGTATGAGCGTTTGGAGAATGGAAAGACCGTTGAAGACGGCGACATTGACCGCGAATTCCGCATGGTGAGGTCGGAAAAGGACACCGGGTCTGACGGTGGCGATCAGTTGAAAATATTCGCGGGAGGGTCCGTTGAAATCAAGACTCGCAAAAAGCTGATCGAGCCCCGGACCGAGGCGCAAAAGGCCTATGTGCGCTCGCTCTTTGCCCATGAACTGGTCTTTGGCATCGGGGCGGCAGGGACCGGCAAAACCTATCTGGCGGTGGCGGTCGGCGTGTCGATGTTCATCAACGGCCATGTCGACAAAATCATCCTCAGCCGTCCGGCGGTCGAGGCGGGCGAACGTCTGGGGTTTTTGCCTGGCGCGATGAAGGACAAGGTTGACCCCTATATACAGCCATTGTATGATGCGTTAAGCGACTTTCTGCCTAGTAAACAATTGGCCAAACTTCGCGAAGAAAAGACCATCGAAATCGCACCCTTGGCCTTTATGCGTGGACGGACCTTGGCCAATGCATTTGTGGTGCTGGACGAGGCACAGAATGCCACGACCCTGCAGATGAAGATGTTTCTGACCCGGATGGGCGAGGGCAGTCGCATGGTGATCACAGGTGATTGTAGCCAAGTGGACCTGCCCCGTGGTAGCCAATCCGGGCTGGCCAATGCGGAACGGTTGCTGAAGGGCATACCAAAAATCGGGTTTAACTATTTCACCTCTAACGATGTTGTGCGGCCCCCACTGGTTGCCGCCATTATCAAAGCTTATGAGGCGGATGAGGCATAACCGGTGGGTTTGCGCTGGATGCTGATGCCTGCGAACTTGGGCTTTTGGGATGTGATGATGCGCGGATTGCAGAGCTGAACATGGCATTTCGTAACAAGCCGCAACCAACCAATGTGCTGAGTTGGCCTGCCGAGGCTCTGTCGGCGGAAAAAGACGGGGGGGTACCGCGCCCGCCGACACCGGATTTCACAGGCAATATCGCGCTTGGCGATATCGCGATTTCCTATGACACGTGCCAGCGCGAGGTGTTGGAAAGCGGCAAATCGCTGGCCGCTCACGCAACCCATCTGTTGGTGCACGGAACACTGCATTTGCTGGGCTTTGATCATCAGCGTGACCGGGACGCGATGTTAATGGAAGAGTTAGAAATCAAAATACTTGGCACTTTGGGAGTCAATGATCCATATAAAGATGCTTAGGTGTTATTGGGTCTCCCGCTTTCGGACAGGACAGATGGGCGATATTGAAGGACCTTCTACTAACGCGGCGCAGAGCGCGCGGCCGATAGTAGACAGAGCCAAAGCCGGGTTCTTTGGCAGAATTATGGGTGCGTTTGGGCCGGGTGATACCCCCGTTGAAACGCCATCGACAAACGACCAAGCGGTGTCGGTTTCTCAACGGCACGGCATGATCAACTTGCGGTGCATGCGTGTCCGGGACGTGGTAATCCCCAAGGCGGAAATCATCTCGGTACCGACAACTGTCACTCAAGACGGGCTGGTCAGTGTGTTTCGGGAAAGCGGACTAACCCGCATCCCCGTCTATGAAAACACGCTGGACACCCCCATCGGCTTTGCGCATCTCAAGGATTTCGCGCTGACCCATGGGTTTAACAGCAAATCGCACGACTTTGACCTAGCGGCGATGGTTCGGCCTCTACTGTTTGTGCCGCCATCCATGCCGATTGGGGTCTTGCTGACAAAGATGCAGACCGAACGGGGGCATATGGCGCTTGTGATCGACGAATACGGGGGGGTCGACGGGTTAGTGACTATTGAGGATCTCATCGAACAGGTGATCGGTGAGATCGAGGATGAGCACGACATTGACGAGGCCGAACTGTGGGTGCAGAAAAAATCCGGGTGCTGGATGGTGCAGGCCAAAGCGCCCTTACGAGACTTTGAAGAGGCGACTGGCCGGTCGCTGACTGACCATGATGAGGTTGATGAGGAAGAGATTGACACGCTGGGTGGACTGGTTTTCATGCTGTCGGGCCGGGTGCCTGCGCGGGGTGAGGTCATCGTACACCCAGAAGGTGCGGAATTCGAAGTGATCGATGCCGATGCCCGCCGGATCAAGCGTCTGCATGTGCGTTTGCCGGATCTGTCTGGATGATCCATGCCTCGGTGTCGGACCGGGTCGCCGCGTTGTTATCCGGTCGCGCGCCGCTGATCGTGGCCGCTGTTGCAGGCGGGAGCGCTGCATTGGGCTTGCAACCTTTGGGATTTTGGCTGCTGACCGTCTTGGGCTTGTTGATCCTGCCGTGGTGCTTGGCACAGGCGGGCCACTGGTACCGCGCGGCATTAATTGGCTGGCTATGGGGTGTGGGGTATTTCACGCTGGCCATGGCGTGGATCGTTGAACCCTTTCTGGTCGATATTGCGCGTCATGGGTGGATGGCACCCTTTGCACTGATCTTTATGGCCAGCGGCCTGGCCCTGTTTTGGGGTGCTGCCACCGGGGGGGCGCATGCACTGGGCCACGACCCGATGCGTCGGACGGTGGCGTTGTGTGCGACCTCTGGGCTGGCGGAGCTGGCACGTGCCTATGTGCTTACGGGATTTCCCTGGGCCGCTGTGCCTCAGACACTGATCGATACACCGATGGCACAGCTTCTGGCTTGGATCGGGCCGCATGGACTGGGATTTTGGTTCACGGGTGCGGTCATGCTGCCGGGTGCGGCCCTTGTCGCTGGCGGGGCAGACCGGTTGGGATTCGCGATGGTTCCTTTGTCCTTTTTGGTGGTTGCGACCTGGGGTGTCCTGCCGCCCGAGGCGACATTCACCGGCAAAACTGCGCGGGTTATACAACCCAATGCGCCACAGGATCAGAAATGGGATCCGGCCCATATCGACACCTTTTTTGCCCGGCAGGTGGCTTATACCGGTGCCGACCTTCCACCGGATCTGATCGTCTGGCCGGAAACCGCAATTTCAACATTTCTGCAAGATTCGGACCCAGCCTTTACCGTCATCGCCGAGATCGCACGTGGAACCCCGGTCGTTCTGGGCGTGCAGCGGCGGGACGATGTGCGATACTATAATTCGCTGGTTGTTCTGGATCCGTTGGGCGAGGTGTCATCCCTTTATGACAAACACCATCTGGTACCTTTTGGAGAATACATGCCGTTTGGCAGGCTAGCCGCAAAATTTGGCATCTATGGTTTGGCCGCCGAGGATGGCGCGGGGTTTTCCGCTGGTCCTGGTCCCAAAATGTTGGACATTCCAAGGATCGGTCAGGCGATCCCATTGATTTGTTATGAGGCGGTGTTCCCTCAGGGTGTGCACGGGACTGCAGGGCGTGCCGATGTCCTGTTGCAGATTACCAATGACGCCTGGTTCGGAACCTGGTCCGGCCCATATCAGCATTTTGCCCAGGCCCGGATGCGTGCGATCGAACAGGGCCTGCCGCTGGTGCGGTCCGCAAATACCGGGATCAGTGCCATCATCGACCCTTATGGCCGCCCGACAGTGACTATTCCCTTGGGCGTGCCGGGTTTTGCCGATGGCAATCTGCCCGCCCCCTTGCCGCCCACGACCTATGCGCGCAGTGGTGATTGGCCGATATTTGTACTGTTAGCAATGGTGGCTTCGGGACTTTTGGCCCCGCATGTTATGTCCTTTAGACGAAATAGAGATTGACGCCTGTTACTAATACACATAAGATACACCTCTGACCGCTACAACGGCTTCCTGGCGTGGCGGGGTACTAATCTAATGGAGCGCATTCATGTCCCGCACATCCTATACGTTCACTTCGGAATCGGTGTCCGAAGGCCATCCAGACAAGGTCTGTGACCGCATTTCCGATGCGGTTTTGGATACTTTTCTAGAGGAAGAATCCGAGGCCCGGATCGCTTGTGAAACCTTTGCTACCACAAATCGGGTGGTAATTGGTGGCGAGGTGGGGTTGTCGGATCAAGACAAGCTGCAGGATAAAATGGGTCGTATCGACGAGGTTGCCCGAGCTTGTATAAAGGACATTGGGTATGAGCAGGATAAGTTTCACTATGCCACCTGTGAAATCACCAACCTGCTGCATAAACAATCGGCGCATATCGCCCAGGGCGTTGATGCTGCAAGAGACAAGGATGAAGGTGCTGGTGACCAGGGCATCATGTTCGGCTATGCCACGACCGAAACCCCGGCTTTGATGCCTGCACCGATCCAATACGCCCATGCAATCCTGCGCCGTCTGGCCGAGGTGCGCAAAGACGGAACCGAACCCGCGCTTGGGCCCGATGCCAAATCGCAATTATCTCTGGCTTACGAAGACGGTCGGCCCATTGGTGTAAGCTCGATCGTATTGTCGACCCAGCATTTGGACCCGGATCTGACGTCCGCCGATATCCGCTCCATCGTCGAACCCTACGTTCGGGAAACGTTGCCCGACGGGTGGTTATCCGAGTCGACGGAATGGTACGTGAACCCGACCGGCAAATTTGTTATCGGTGGGCCGGATGGCGATGCCGGATTGACCGGTCGCAAGATCATTGTGGACACCTATGGCGGTGCAGCTCCGCATGGGGGCGGTGCGTTTTCCGGAAAAGATCCGACAAAGGTTGATCGGTCGGCGGCCTATGCGGCACGGTATCTGGCGAAAAACGTGGTCGCGGCGGGTATGGCCACCCGCTGTACAATCCAGCTGAGCTATGCGATCGGGGTCAGCAAGCCTTTGTCAATTTATGCCGACACCTACGGTACGGGCGAGGTTTCCGCAACGGACATCGAACGCGCCGTTGCCTCATCCATGGACCTGTCGCCGCGCGGCATTCGCGAACGCCTGCAACTGAATAAACCGATTTACCAGCGCACTGCAGCTTACGGCCATTTCGGGCGCGAACCGGATGCGGATGGCGGGTTCAGCTGGGAAAAAACCGATTTGGTCGAAACGTTGAAAAAATCCGTTTAAACCCAATTATCCCCGGGGGTATGGCATGATATTTTATCATTGTGAGACCGCACCGAACCCATGTCAGGCGCAAATGTTCATCGCTGGAAAAGGTCTGTCACCAGAGGTGCGTGAGATCAGCATCGCCAAATCCGAACAGCGGACAGAGGCATTTCTGGCCATCAATGGCTACGTTGCCCGTCCTGATCACGGATGAGGGTGAAACCCTGATCGAAAATGCGGCTATTGCAATATATTTAGAGGCTGCATTTCCTGCGCCGCCGTTGATGGGCACCACCCCGATTAAAAAAGGTCAGGTGGCGCGCTGAAATGTCATTGTGGAACACCAGGGTGGCCTTCCAATTGTAGAAGCATTCCGTAATTCAAGTCTGCATATGATGGGCCGTGCCATTTCGGGCCCGCGCGATCACGTTCAGATTCCCGCGTTGGTCAAAAGGGGGGCGGCTCGCCGATTTCTTTGACCGTATGAAGTCACGGTTGCAATCCAGCCACTTTGTCGCGACGGATGCATTTACTTTTGACGATATCTCCGCCTTTGTGATGGTGGATTCTGCGCGGGTTATCAAAACGTGCATCCTGGCGGGAAATACCACCACGCTCAATTGGTTTGAACAGACCAAATCGCGGTCCAGCCCGGTGCTGTGACCGTCAACCGATAGAAACATGCTACCATGCCACCGCCAGATCGCCCATATCGCAATTTCTATGGTCGGCTCAAAGGGAAAGCCCTGAAGCCCAGCCAAAAAACCTATCTGGCCGAGGACCTTGCTGCTTTGTCGTTGGAATCGGTCAGTTGGGCGGACAATCCTGACCGTATACCGCTGGACCTGAAAGCCCGGTTTGGCGGGCAACCTGTGTGGTTAGAGATCGGTTTTGGAGGTAGCGAGCATCTGGTGCATCAGGCCATGCAGAACCCGGATGTTGCGATCATCGGGGCCGAACCCTTTATCAACGGAGTGGCGATGTTGCTGGGAAATATCCGTCAATCGGGGGTCAACAACCTGGCGGTTTATCCCGGTGATGCGCGTGATCTGATGGATGTTTTGCCAACGGCCAGCATTGCACGGGCGTTTTTATTGTACCCCGATCCCTGGCCCAAGAAACGGCATCACCGGCGCCGGTTTGTGACGCCGGATCATCTCGATCCCCTTGCGCGGGTCATGGCACCCAGGGCCGCCCTGCGCGTGGCAACGGATATCCCCGACTATGTCCGACAAACCTTGGAAGAGGTACCAAAGGCCGGGTTCTACTGGTGTGCGGAGCGCGCCAAAGACTGGCGTAATGCTTGGGACGACTGGATTCCGACCCGCTACGAACAAAAAGCTCTGCGCGAAGGACGGGTGCCACATTACCTGACCTTTGAACGCAACGATGCCGCTTTTGTCGATGGAACATCTCCGGGCGATTGATTAAACAGGTCGCAGAAGCGAATGGAGGACCCGCTATGTCAGGACACGGTATACCCATTCCGATGACCTCGCATCCTTCGGGTCCCTTGTCCGGCTCGGTCAGCATCCCCGGCGACAAATCGATTTCTCACAGATCACTGATTCTGGGTGCCATGGCTGTCGGGGAGACACGTGTTTCCGGTTTGTTGGAAAGCGAGGATGTGCTGAACACCGCCGCCGCGATGCGGGCCCTTGGGGCCGACGTTGTCGATCACGGTGGCGGCAACTGGTCCGTTTTTGGTGTTGGCGTTGGCGGATTTGCCGAACCTGATGATGTGATATATTGTGGCAATTCTGGTACCGGGGTTCGGTTGATCATGGGCGCGATAGCGACCTCGCCCATCACTGTAACATTTAGCGGTGACGCCAGCCTGCGGGGCAGACCTATGGCGCGGGTGATGCACCCACTGGCGCTCTTTGGCACAAAGACCGCGGGCCGTGCCCAGGGGTACCTACCAATAACATTGGTCGGGGCCTCCGATCCGATGCCGGTCAATTATACGATGCGTGTGCCGTCGGCCCAGGTGAAATCTGCCATTTTGTTGGCGGGGTTGAACGCGCCGGGTCAGACCATTGTCACGGAAAAAGAGGCGACGCGCGACCATACCGAACGGATGTTGGCGGGGTTTGGGGCAGAGATTTCAGTGGAGGAGACCAGCGAAGGCCGGGTGGTCACATTGACGGGACAGCCGGAATTGATGCCCCAGACAATCGCGGTACCCTGTGACCCGTCTAGTGCGGCTTTTCCCGTTTGTGCAGCACTGATCACGCCGGGGTCTGACGTATTGGTCCCGGATATCGGGCTGAACCCCACTCGTGCGGGGCTTTACACGACGCTGCGTGAGATGGGCGCGGATCTGAGCTATAAAAACCAGCGGGAAGAAGGCGGCGAACCCGTGGCCGACCTTCGTGCCCGCTATTCGCCTAATATGCATGGTATCACGGTGCCGCCGGAACGCGCTGTCAGTATGATCGATGAATACCCGATCCTCTCTGTTGTGGCGGCTAATGCGGTCGGGACCACGATGATGCGCGGGGTGAAAGAGCTGCGCGTCAAGGAAAGTGACCGCATTGATGCGATGGCCACCGGGCTGCGCGCCAACGGGATCGCGGTGGACGAAGGACCGGATTGGTGGTCTGTCGCCGGTGTCGGGGCCGGAAATGTGCCGGGTGGCGCGACCTGTAGCAGTCATTTGGATCACAGGATTGCCATGTCGTTCTTGGTTCTGGGTTTGGCGGCAAAAATCCCGGTGCATGTCGATGACGCAGCCCCGATCGCCACGTCCTTTCCCATTTTCGAAACCCTTATGGCAGAATTTGGGGCCAAAATTGAACGGAGTGCAGGCTGATGGCATCCTTTACTGTTGCCATTGACGGGCCCGCTGCGGCCGGTAAAGGGACCGTCGCGCGCGCCGTGGCTGCGCATTTTGGCTTTGCCTATTTGGATTCAGGGCTGCTCTACCGGGCCGTTGCAGCGAATTCCCTGACCGGGGCCGATCCGATTGAAACCGCCCAGTTGCTGACCCCGGCGATGCTGGAACAGGACAATTTGCGCAGCCCAGAAGTATCGCAAGAGGCCAGTATGGTCGCGGCCATCCCAGAGGTGCGCGCAGCACTCTTGGAGTTTCAACAGGTTTTCGCGCGTCGCGACGGCGGTGCGGTCATCGACGGGCGCGACATTGGCACTGTGATCTGCCCAAAGGCAGAGGCCAAGCTGTTCGTCACGGCCAGCGCCGACGTGCGCGCGCGTCGCAGGTTTGATGAGCTGATCTTCAAGGGTACGGATACCAGGTTCGAGGCCGTTTTGGCTGATGTCCGCGCACGTGACAAACGGGACGCCAATCGGACCGATTCGCCCATGATTGCCGCCGATGATGCGGTGACGCTGGACACATCGGATTTGGCAATTGACACGGCGGTCGCGTTCGCGACCGAGCTGATCAGGTCCAAGTCCGTGCCGGGTGCTTGACCTGAATCTGAAACTGTGCTATGAACCCCTTGATCACTTTTACGGGGATATTCCTGGTTCTTCGGGCCCTGTTGGCCGTTTGTCCCTCGAAGACCTCTATGTGACAGCGTGATGTTCGGTGGATGCTTTGATTTGGCGATTCTGTCCGGTCCGCTGGCCTTACAACGGGCAAACAGCGGGCAAAGCGGTTTTGGTGGTCTGGTCATGCGATTGCCGGTGTTTGCGGATTGAGGGGCGGTGCTACGCAGGTTTTGCCCGATTGCCACCAGCGCCAGTTGAGCCTATTGTTTTGGCCAGCCCGAAATATCGGGCGGCGTTTCATCGTGGCATAGGCATTGCGCAATCCCTCAAGCGGTACTTGGAGATCAGCCTGCCCCCGCGTTTTTCCCGTGCCCGCAAACATGTAGCACGTCAAAAATAATGCCCAATCCGCGACAGTTTCGCGCCCAATCCTGACCTTTTTGCCCCCGATTTTCCCCGC
>JACOMT010000069.1:13885-20009 GCA_014623385.1 Paracoccaceae bacterium | reverse complement strand
GGCTGGCCACAACAAGAGGTCCAGCTGGCGATGGCGGCAACTGGGCAGAACCTGCGGTGAGCCGCAAACATGATCACCCGCAACCCGCAGAGGTCTTAGTGCTAGAGTAGCGCGTTTCGTCATTGAGTATGGGATATTTGTGGTACTCGGCATTCTGAACCTGATCGGCGATGACCTGACGCGGACCACACCCGGTACGGGCACGCTGATAATCATCTATGACTTTGTTTGTACGGTTTTATCGCCTGTGCTGGTGTCGTCGCCGGATAATTAGGGCGGCGGCGGGTGTTCTCACCATTGTGTTGTTGTGGCCGTCGTACTGACGGTTGGTGTGCTACACATTGTCCGCGTCCTGGCCGCCGCCATCGTCGCCGGACAGCCCGCCCCACCCGACCGGCCAGCACGCGCGCTGGCTGATGTGTTTTTCGGGCTGGGCCTGGCACAGGTGGTTGGTGGGCTGGTTAAGTCTATGGTTCGGGTGGTACAGTGTGTTTTGGAACGTGGTGGTGCTGATCTTGCCTTTTGGCATGAGCAATCCGGGAATCGGTGCCTGCGAGTCCGCGCTTTGCTCTTGTTATGTTATGGGCTGTGGGCGCGACCTTGCACACCCCGTCACAGATGGTGGCCGTGCCCTTTGCCGGTTTCTTTCCGGGCAGACCCGTTGTGCCGCTGATGCCTGAAGCAGTGATAATGGGTCGGAATGCGGGCTCACGACGATCCTGTGTTCTGCCGGGCTGGGCACGTTTATGGGCGAATAGCTGACGAACCCGGTCGGTGCCGTGCACATACTGACGGTTTTATGTGTTGCGCAGGTCGTGATCCTGCCTGTCTGTTTCTATTCGGACTCTGTCTTTTTTGGTCCCGCTGGTTTGGTCCCGCTGGCCGCTGTCATCGCTTTGAGCATTCCAGGGTAGGGGCTGATGCCCACATAGCAGCTGCGTCTGATTTCATTGTCCCCACCCTCCACCACTCTAATAGCTCTGGGTAACGCATCCATCTATCTGGGTAACGCGCTTGGATCAATGGTCGGCGGATGGGTCATATCGACCTGGGGATTGAACATTTTGGAGACCGTAGCGGGGCTGGTGATGATAGTGGCACTGGCCCTGTTTTATGAAAGCCTTGTGGCATGCTCAGGTAGCCCCCTCAATCACAGAGTGATTTTCCTCTGTACCCCCTGAGGTTTCAGCTTGAAAGCAGCGCGCCACCAGTTTAGAGTCGTGATTGAAAATTCCTGAAACAACCAAGGATTGTTCCAATAGCTCGCAGACCACACAACGCGCCGCCACAACGCGAAACCGGCCCGCGCGTAAATGAAAGGATCCGCGCCCCCGAGGTGCGGTTGATCGGCGCAGACGGTGAAAATATCGGCGTTGTGCGCCCCGCAAAGGCCGTGCAATTGGCCGACGAGGCCGGGCTCGACCTCGTAGAAATTTCCCCGAATGCCACGCCCCCCGTTTGCAAGATCATGGATTTTGGCAAATTCAAATATGACCAACAAAAACGGGAATCTGAGGCCCGGAAAAAACAACGGATCATCGAAGTCAAAGAAATCAAATTTCGGCCCAATACCGACACGCACGACTATGACGTCAAAATGCGGAACGTTTTCAAATTTCTGGAAAACGGCGACAAGGTAAAGATCACGCTTCGGTTCCGCGGCCGTGAAATGGTGCACCAAAACCTGGGCCGCGATCTATTGCACCGGGTGGCGGACGACATCAAGGAGGCCGGCAAAATCGAAAGGATGCCCAAAATGGAAGGGCGGCAGATGGTGATGGTGATCAACCCGCTGCCACAGCGGTAAGTCCACTACTGTCCGCTGGACCAACGGCTCTTGGGGTATCGCACCCTTTGGAGTGTTATGCTCTTTGGTATTTTTGCCGGACCGGGCAGTGTCTCCGCCAAAAAAGGAATCATTGACGGGCCTGTATGTCCTTGGCGACAGTAAATGCGACAGTAAAATTTATGGATGTGTAGATGTGGATTGCGCTTCAAAGTTCTAAGTTGAATACAAACGCACTCCATGCGCATTTTGGGGGAGAAAATCAACATGAAGCTGCGTCCTGATCCGACATTTTACCCATCACCGAAGATGGCGATGGAGGCACCGACCGAAACCTATGCGTTTACCCTGATGCTGAGCCCCGATTTTTCCCGGCCGGACGGGTTGGCTGTGGTGAATGTCGAACCAACATCGGAAGATTATGGTAAGATCGTTCATTCGCTGTTCATGCCAAACAAAGGCGATGAATTTCACCACTTTGGCTGGAATGCCTGTTCTTCGGCGCTGTCCCCGTTGACAGGACATGCGTTTTTGGAACGCCGCTATTTGATCATTCCGGGCATCCGGTCGTCGCGTATCTATGTGATTGATGTCAAGGATCCGCTCGACGCCAAGATTCACAAGATCATCGAGCCTGAAGAGGTTTTTAAGAAAACCGGCTATTCCCGACCTCACACGATCCATTGCGGACCCGAGGGCATTTACGTGTCAACCCTAGGCGGCGGTGGAAAGGATGGCACCGATGGACCTCCGGGCATTTTCATCATGGATTGCAAAACCTTTGACATTCTCGGCCGGTACGAAATGGACCGGGGCAGCCAGGATAAACACTATGATTTCTGGTGGAATCTGCCACGCAACTATATGGTCAGCAGCGAATGGGGCCTGCCACCACAGTTTGAAAACGGCATAGTACCCGAAGATTTGCTGAGCAACAAATACGGCCACACGATCCACTTTTGGGATCTGAGCGGGCGGAAGGTCACAAAATCTATCGACTTGGGCGCAAACCACCAGATGGCCCTGGAAATCCGCCCTGCACATGACCCGATCAAAGAATACGGATTCTGCGGCGTCGTGGTGGACACCACCAACCTGCAAGGCGCGATTTTCACCTGGTGGCGGGATAACAATGGCGAATGGCAAGCAAAAAAGACCATCACCATTGATCCGGTCCCGGCGGATGCGGATGATCTGCCCGCGCTGCTGAAAGGGTTCGGTGCATGCCCGCCGCTGGTCACCGATATCGATCTCAGCCTGGATGACAAATATCTGTACGTCGCGTGCTGGGGGCTGGGCGAGATGCATCAGTATGATGTCAGCGATCCAATGAACCGGATTTTGGCTATGGCCCGCAAATGGTTGAAATCAGCCGGGATGGCAAACGGGTCTATTGGACCAATTCGCTCTATTCCACCTGGGATGAGCAATTTTATCCCGGGGATCGCGGTGCCGCGATGGTGATGGCCAATGTCGGTGAAAACGGTGGTATCAAGTTGGACCAGAAATTTTGGGTGGAATTCCCCGAAGGGTATCGCAGCCACCAGATCCGCCTGGAAGGCGGTGACTGTTCAACCGACAGCTTCTGTTATCCGTCGGTCTGACCTTTGCTGGTCGGCATGATGTCCGCGACGGCGGGGCTATGGCTAGCCGTTTTCCTTAGCGGGATGTATCATGGCGTCAATCCCGGCATGGGCTGGCCGCTGGCGGTGTCATCATGCCTGATGGAACAGCGGCAAAGCGCGCTGTTCCGGTCCCTAGGCGCGTTGGCCTGTGGCCATTTCCTGGCCATGCTGGTGATCCTGTTGCCGTTCAGCGCGATGATTGCGCTGTTTGAATATGAACGCCCCATTCGCGCGGTGGGCGGCGTGCTGGTGATCGGTCTGGGCCTGTGGCTGTTGATCACAAAACGCCATCCCCGGTTTTTGACCCGTGTACCACCAAGCCAGTTGACCCTATGGTCCTTTCTAATTGCGATCACCCATGGCGCGGCATTGATGCTGGTGCCGATCTATCTTGGCCTCTGCGCGACTGAAGAGCTGGACATGGGACACGCCGCTGCCGTCAATCTGATGACCCGCAATGCCGACCTGATCTTGACCGTCGCCGTCGCCCATACTGCGGCCATGGTGCTGTCGGGTGGTGTGCTGGCCTATGGAGTTTATTGCTGGACCGGATTGGCTGTTCTGCGCAAAGGTTGGTTCAATTTGGAATGCATCTGGGCGCTCAGCCTCATTCTAGTGGGCGGTTTGGGTTTGTGGTCTGCGGTGGCCGCCCCCTAAACATGACGTGGCTGTCCATAGCGGCAAAACGCGACCTTTCTCGCTTTCACGTAGTCTGGGGTTATAAATGCCCGCGATACTGCTGAACAGGATCACATAAGCCCCACTAGAGACAGAGGAATGAGATTACATGCCTCCCGTCCAGCTTTATGCGACGGTCTATTTTTCCGGTACAAACATGGTTACCAAACACCGATGCGGGGACCGCCGAACCCGTAAGAACCGCAGACCTCCTGGTCGCTTCTGTCGCATTTGCCCCAATATTTCTGTTGATTCAAATCCTGGCGGCCGTTTCTTTTCCGCTAGAGCGGTCAAGGCGGACCGGTCCCTGTCCGACGACAATAAGGATACGGATATCGACACGCTGAAACACCAGATCAAGGGTCATGGCTGGGATGACAGTGTGACGGGTTTGGGCCACTGCCCTTTCCGATGTTCTGGTGGGTTATGGTCGTGCATATCGACTAAGCCCAGTGGGTAGGTACTGTCATGCTTGTCCAGCCCGATGATGTGATGAATGCGGTCCAGGACATACGTGCGGTGATCGCGAGGCCAATGGCGCACCGACCACTACCCGTCAAGGCAACGCAGAAAGACCACGAACAGAGGATCAGCATTTTTAATTAGACCTGAGCGGAAAAGGCTCAACATCAAGGGGGTGGAAGATCGGACCCAGGTAGGGGAGACGGGATTTGGGCTGCGATGATGAGATGCTCAATTCAGGGCCGGATTTGGCCCGCATGGGCGGATTTTGGGTCGATTTATGGGCGATGCAACGGGGGGAATAGTTCATGGATCGGCAATGCCCAGCCCTTGTCTGTGGGAGACAGTCCGTACAGCACCGATGCTATGGAGGGCGGAACCGGGATGCGGCGGCAAAACGTCGGGGGCGACCTAGCGGCGCTTGGGGCCGCGTTTGGAGATCAACCCCGCAGGCACGACCCCGGGCTCGTCAGGGGGTCCGGCAGGACGGCGGCCGGGTCTTGGGATTGGCAATGAAATGCGCGTCCGGACCGGCCTGCGCCCCGCAGGGCGTCAATGTGGCCACAGGCCGTCCGACGCGTTCCACCCTGGCGGGTCATTAACAATGACGGCCGCTGCTGACCCTGCCTCCGACGGTGCACCCCCGGCCGGGAGTTCGTCATTGGGAGTTCATCCTGAGTAGCGTCATGCGCGACACCGCGTTCACCGGTGGGCCGCGAAGCCGATGGCGGGAGCCGAGCCGCTCGTTTGACCCTATAAAAAGTCGATATCGTCCACCAGGGTTTGCAGGTCAATCACGTTGTTCAGGGTCAGCACATTGCCGACGTCAAAGGTAGAACACCGCATCATTCTCGACAATCTGGCCAAACTCATCAATGATGTTCTGCGCGGTACGATTGCCGGACCACAGGTCTGTGTCCAAACGGATCGTGTCAACGTCATCCTCAAAGTCACGGATACGGTCCAGACTGGTGCCAAAGATGAACACATCCGCACCGGACCCGCCCGTCATCCGGTCATTTTCGGTCCCGCCATCCAGGGTGTCATCGCCAGTGCGGCCATACAGATTGTCCTTACCGTCGCGGCCCCTGAGCCTGTTGTCCAAGTGATCCCCGGTCAGGCGGTCATCATGGGCAGACCCGGTCAGGTGTTCGATGCTGCGCAGGGTATCGCCCTGGGCATGACCGCCCGCACCGGTCCCCGTGTCCAGGTTCACCGTCACACCCGCTTCAGAACCCGCATAGCTCGCCGTGTCCGCGCCCGCGCCACCAAACAGCATGTCCGCATCTACACCGCCCTCGAGTGTGTCAGTTCCGGCATCGCCAAACAGCATGTCATCGCCCGCGTCGCCAAACAACATGTCGTCACCCATGTCGCCATCGAGCACATCCGCTCCGTCACCACCACACAGCGTGTCGTCGCCCTCACCACCCTCGAGCACATCCTTGCCGTCACCGCCATCAAGCACATTGGCCCTGGTATTCCCGATCAGAGCATCGCCATAGGTGGAGCCCTTCAAATTCTCGATGCTGTGCAAGGGATCGCCCCGGGCATGGCCGTACCGGGTCTCGCC
>JACOMT010000069.1:0-13791 GCA_014623385.1 Paracoccaceae bacterium | reverse complement strand
CCCTCAGCGTATCATCACCCCTACCGCCGTTCAGCCTGTCGGCACCGGCACCGTCGGTCAGCCTGTTTGCCCCCGCATCCCCGGTCAGGCGGTCATCATGGGCAGAGCCGGTCAGGGGTTCGATGCTGGTCAGGGGATCCCCTGGGCTGGCCGCCTGCCCCGGTCCCCGTGGCCAAGTTCACCGTCACGCCCGCGTCGGAGCCCACGTAGCTCACCGTGTCGACACCGTCGCCGCCATCAATCACATTGGCCCCGGCAGCCCCGGTAAAGGTATCGCCACGGGCAGAGCCGGTAATGGGGGGTCAGGGTCTTGCCCACCACGGCACCGCCATCGCTGGTCACCGGAGAGAAGACGCGGGCATAGATTTCTCTGCCCCCGTCATCATTATACGACCAAGTATACGACCAAGTGACGACAAACCCGCTATCAGATAGCGCAGTGACCAAGGGGATGGTGCTATAATACCCTATGCCCTCGGCGTTGACCCTAAATTGGGTTTCGGCAGGGGTGCCATCGGCAGCAAAGCGCTGGCCATAGATGCCATCGCCGTAAAATCTGTCTTGGTCTGCGGACCTCCATGTGACGACAAAGCTGCCATCGGACAGCCTGGTGACCGAAGAGTTGTAATCAAAATCCAATGGCTTGGCACTGACCCGAAATTCGGTTCCCGACGTGAACCCCGTTTGCGTCCCCGCGTCCGCGGCTGTAGCCATAGAAGTTGCTGTTATGATGTGTTCATTTGATCCGTCGCAGCCGCAAAATCCAGGGTTGTTGCTTTCTGTACCCAGCGCACAGGGTAGGAGTGGCCGGGCCAAGGGGGTAATTGCAAAAAGCCGAGAAGTGCGATGTTATGTCAATCCACGGTCAATCCCGCTGCAAAAATCAGGGACAAAAATCAAAGGCCGGGTCAAGTTGCCACCTGCACGGACCCGGCACCGCCATCCGGCCAGAGATTGCCCAGCGGAAAGCTGATGGCGTCGAAGGGGGGGACCGAGACGGCGGCGTTCTCTGTCAGCGTGGCAATCAGGGTCCAGCGTCCGGCGTTTGCTTCAAAGGCTTCCAGCGTGCGGGCGTCCGGGTCCACGAACCACAGCCAGCCAACGCCTTCACGGGCATAGATCTGACGCTTGGGGCCGATGTCGATCTGCCGGGTCGAGGGGGACAGTACCTCACAAATCCAATCCGGGGCGATGGCGAAAAAAGCGGTGTCGGGCAAGCCCGGCATAGTTTCGCGCCGCCAGCCCGCCAGATCGGGGACAACGATGTCGTCGCCAAGGTGCAGCTCCGGTTCATCCAGAATCCACCACCCGCCGGGGCCGCCGTTGCCATAGCCGAACGGGTCCATCAGCTTGCCACCGAGGCCTGAGCTTGCCACGGCATGGGGCGGGGCCGGGCGCGGGTGTGTGTACAGGGTTCCGGCGATAATCTGTGCCACCTTGATCGGGTCGGCGTCCAGAACATCCTGATAGGTGGCGGGGGTCTTGCGGGCGGTTGCGGTTGCGGTCATTCCGTTTCCTGTCTCGTAATGCGGGGGTGTTGATCGGGTTGATCCAATCTGGCTGGCCCCACTTGGTTGGTTTGGCGCACATGCACGGGCGCAGGTGTACCAGTTGAGGGGACCAGTTGGGGGAAGCGGCCCGTCGGGGGGAGGCGCGAATCCTGCCCTGTAAGGCTGCCGTGACCCGAACACCCGGTCAACCCCGGCATTCCGGGTGTTTTTGGTGGTTCGGCGGTGGTTGGGTAATCCCCGGGTGGATTTGGGTTCCTGGCATATGAGAGGTGGTCATCTGGTTCGGACCGAACAGGCATTGGGCCGGTGCTGGCCTGGGACCCTAATTATGGCCCAAGCGTTGCAGCGGCGGGCCGTGCCCTTTGATTTTAACAGGATCCTGATTGAGCACAACTGCAGAACGGCATGTAGCGCGATGAAAATAATGCCCAATCCGTGACAGTTTCGCGCCCAATCCCGCACATTCTGGCCTCTATTTTTGGCCGCGCCGACCCCGCCACCCTGCCAGCAGATTGCAACCTGGCCCCGGTGCAGGGGCCGGAGGTGCTGCGGTACCGCCGACTCTGACATGATGCACCAACCTCCCTTGCGGGCGGATTGGGGCCGGGTTGCCATCGAATGGACAGATGCAACATGGACCCCCGTGACGGGGTGCACCAAGGTCGGCCCCGGGATGATCTTCGTAAACTCGACGAGTGCTCGCTTTCATAAAGAAGACCGCTGGGTGACAGCGTGATTTTTGGTGGACGCTTTGATTTGGCCATTCTGTCCGGTCCCTGGCCTTACCTGGCCTTAATCGGGCAAAGCGGTTTTGGCGGTCTGGTTATGCGATTGCCGGTGTTTGCGGATTGAGGGGCAGCTCCCCGCAGGTTCTGCCTGATCACCACCGTCGCTAATCGAGCGTTTTGTTTTGACAGCCCGAACTATCGGGCGACGCTTCATCGTGGCATAGGCATTGCGCAATCCCTCAAGCGGGGTTTGGAGATCAGCCTGCCCCCGCGTTTTTCCCGGGCACTCAGGGGTTGATGACGGGCGGCTGTTCGCATGATTCCGTCACGGTGGCGACCGCGCAGGTCATCCCGGTTCGTAGGTGTCATGCGGACCCTGTCGATGAAACTTTCCTGGTTCAGGCCTCGTCCTGCCGGGCAAAGCCGCCTGGATGTCATCTTCGTAGCCCAGCATACGCTTCGCGCCGTTCCTGATCCACCGAGCTTGCGTATCGGCACTGACATGCACGGCTGGATCGTCGAGCGGACCGTCGGGCGGATTGTCGAGGCCTCCGCTTCGGTCCGGTCTTGCGGCGCGTTGATATGGCTGCCGGGGCGGATGGCACTTTGCACCAGTGTGGCACCAATGATTGCCGCTTCGGCCTTTTTCAGCTGCGGCCCGTAATCCTCGAATGGCACCCCCCGGCCAGAAGGTCATCGTGGACACCGCCCTGCACCAGTGCGTTGCGAAAATGGCAATCAGATCATAACCCCGAGGCCCGATCCCGGGGTGCCCCAACCCGCGCTTGCGCGTCGGCGAACACGACCGCCAGTCCATGAGTGTATTAATCCCGGTCAGAACGTCGTCTGCGCCGATCCGAACCGCGTTCGACACGAACCGCGCAAAAACAGGCCCGTCAAACCATCCTTGAACTCCTCCCGGGAGCCTACCGGGTTGATGGTTTGTCCGCAATCCTTCACTTATGCAGAGATCTTAGGCGTCAAAAGCATTCAGATCTCTAACCTGGATCAGCTGACTGCCGAAGGCCATGCTGCTGACCAACTACTACGCCCAACCCAGCTGTCTCGTCGGCCGATCCACCTTTATCACAGGCCAATTCCCAGTGCACACCGGCAGGCACACGGTTAGTTTGTCAAGCGATCCGGAAAAGGTTTGAATGAAACCGATTTGGGACACTGGCCATTATGCTGAAATCGCTGGGCTATACAACTGGTCAGCTCGGAAAAAACACTTGAGTGATCCCAACAAATTCCTGCCTACTGCGAAGGGGGTCGATGAATTTTGCAGATGGCTTTATCACTTGGACACCATAGTGTGCACCTCTGGTCCAGACTGGCTTAAGGGGCCGACCTTTGGCAGGGTTTTTGGGTCGTGCAACAGCATTCATGCCTATACGCCCAACGCGGTCGACGAAACGGCGGAACCCCATCTGAGTCCGGAATATGAGACGATGATGGGGGTGAACACGACCTGTATGACGTTGTGATGCAGGAACTGGATGATAATTTCGGCAGTGTTCTGGACCATCTGTCCAGCCTGGGTGTGTCGAACAACACAATCGCTGTCTTTACATCAAACAATTGGCCCGAACAATGACCTGACCGGATGGATGTATCATACCATTTCGTCGGGAAACGGGCATAACCTAGGAAGGCAAATGCCGCATCCCCGCGATCATCTGCTGATCCGGCATTGTTCTGACAGGTATGTTGAGCAGGGGGATTTTTGACGGGCTCGATTGGATGTCAACTTTGGTTGTACTATGGTCGGGGGTGGCGATGTGGAAGGGGCTACGATGGGTACCGGGCGCATCTGGACGACTATAAAATGCTGTGAGGGGTTCACTGTTTGCATCCAGCATGGTAGCCGAGAGGTGTAAGCCGTTGGGCGATTACAAACGTACAAAGCCACGAATCGGTCGTGCTGCAATGAAAACCTGGGGCAGCGCGGAAACATTACCGATCCGGTTCGACCCCGGATGGTCCGGGTGGGCAAACGCGGGCGACAACAACGATTCAGTGCTGCCGCGACCCGGAACATGCCTGACGCTGAATGTCCTGTCTGGCCTGCCGCTCTGGCCAACCACGGGCTTCGTGGTGGGGCTGGTCCGCTTGGGACCGGGCGGTGCCGGATTGCAGGACCCTGTGCCGCCTTCGGCAAACATCCGGCGTGAGCCTGCCATATCGCGGCGGAACCAGCCCGAATAGCACTAGTATCAAGGCCGGGGTTGAAGGCGAATGCAAGGCTCGCAAGCATGGCGGCTCGAAACACCGCATCCGGCACAGGATACAACGTCGGGATTGACGAGGACACGCTGGCGGTCCGGGCTGTCGAAGGTTGGTGATGCCCCCATGCTGCCAGAGTTGTTGAAGCAACGCCCCCGGGATATCCGGTCAGTAACCGCAGACGGGGCCGCAGATGAGGCTTGAAACACCCGCAAATGCCATGATGCCATTGCTGCACGTGGCGCTCATGCTGTCATACCCCCGCAAAACATGCCAAGCCTCGGAAACCCGCAAGTGCGGAGCCATCGCTCTGCACGTTCCTGAGGTCGCGCCATCCGGTAACGATGGAGGCGGATATCACCGCCGCGCGCGCAGGCCATGGGCCGCCCCTTGGCATGGCTTAACACAAATCCCGTTCTCACGCATCAGCCACAGAACCCGTGCTTTCGGGGTTCGGCGGCTCCTGTAACGCAGACGCACCCATATCTTGCGATGACCCTCGCCGTAGAACGGGCTATTGGTGATCACTTGCTGGATTTCCTCGACCAGTCCGCATCAGATATAGGTCCCTGCGGTTCAGGGTGGACAGCGCACTGGGGGCTCAGGAGGGACTGGTTGCAAATCACAATACCCGCTGGCGCGGCTCAGTCTCCAGGCTCGGCGCACTTGGGAAACGCCGTAAGTCTTACCCGTGGAGGTTGAGATGACGGTGCTCATCGCTTCGACCTCCGGCGCGCAAAAGGGTACCTGCTTCCATCTTCGCGGTCTTCTCGTAAAGGCGCTCGTTATCCATGGTGATTTCGCCTACCGTGGCACATAGCTTATCGATCTCTTCGTCTCGGGCATCTGGGGCATCTCGGGGACGATGTTTCAGGTTGGCCACGCCGCCTTCAACGGGGAGTGTCCCGGGTGTCTCAAAAACTCTGGGGTGGGGGACGCCTGACCGCGAAATCCTGGTGCATGGATGAAACCTGCATCAAAGTGAAGGGTGAATGGGTTTACCTTTATCGGGCGATTGATCGAGACGGTCAAACCCTTGAATTCATGCTGTCCGTGACCTGTGATGAAGACGCCGCGACGGCTTTCTTCACGTGCACGATCCGCAACAATGCCGGGCTTGAAAACATCGACCTGCTTCTGCTGAAGATCACCCGCCCGATGAGAGGTTGCACGACATTCGGGAAATTTGCCTATATAGAATCCTGTCGTTGGTACGGTCGTCCAACACTGCCTGGGTATCTGTCATTGCCATTCGGCATCATATCGATCACCACCATTTTGCCAATGTGTCCGGNNNNCATTTTGCCAATGTGTCCGGATTGTTGTTCTCCGCTGGCGTTAAACGTCTGGTCAATCTTGCCACAGATTGCCGATTAGCAGGATTCCATCCTGATGCGGGCACAGTCGCCGCACAGTCGCCATCGTTTGGTTGGATTTGCCATGTTCCCAGCACCGGATCAGCCACCGCAACATCAGCCAAACCAATCATTGTGAGCACCCCAAAGACTGCATGTTTTATGGCTGGCCTCCTCTTGTTTTGCATGAATTCTAACAATATTTTAACGGTATATGGCGCGTCTGGCAAGGTTGACCTTGCGGCCTGCTGTTTCAAATCCCCCGGGCACATGAAAAACTCCGCCGAAGCATTTGCAAAAGACCGCTACTGATGATCCTGTACCCGGCAATTGACCTCAAAGACGGGCAAGCTGTGCGGCTGTTGCGCGGTGCGATGGATCAGGCAACCGTGTTCAATGACGACCCGGCGGCACAGGCGCGCAGCTTTGTAGAGGTGGGATGCGAATGGCTGCATTTGGTGGACCTGAACGGTGCCTTTGCTGGCACGCCGGTGAATGCCGCAGCGGTCGAGGCGATTTTGACCGCTTGTCCCGGGGTCCCCGCACAGCTGGGCGGTGGAATTCGCGACATGGCGACCATCGAACGGTGGCTGGACAAGGGGGTGGCGCGCGTCATTCTGGGCACTGTCGCGGTGGAACACCCCGATCTGGTCCGGGGCGCGGCGCGCGCCTTTCCAGATCAGGTGGCCGTGGGCATAGACGCACGCGGTGGCAAGGTCGCAACCAAAGGCTGGGCCGAAGAAACGGATGTGGATGCCATAGATCTTACACAATCCTTTCAGGACGCTGGCATCGCCGCGATCATCTATACCGACATCAACCGCGACGGCGCGATGCAGGGCCCGAATATCAAGGCGACGGTAGGTTTGGCCCGGGCCGTATCAATCCCGGTTATCGCCTCGGGTGGCGTGGCAAGCCTGACGGACCTTATCGCTCTGCGCGACACCGGTGTAATCGCCGGGGCCATTTCCGGGCGCGCGCTTTATGACGGGGCCATCGACCTGGACGCGGCGCTGGCCGCACTGAAACGCTAGGGATCACGTTCTGTTCTTATCTCTCGCATCTTGTTTTACCATCTTTGTCGTCCAGATCCTTGCTGGCCAATTCTTTGTGCAGGCTGACCGTGGCCAGGGCCGGATTTTTGCCGACGAAATTGTGGATATGGTCCGGCGGGCACTGCAAAAGCGGTTTGTTTTTCGGTCACCACGTCATTGACGAAAATACATGTCTGCGTTCCGACGGTCACCGGGATGGCCGGTTTTTCTGACGATTTTGTGGCATGGTATTTCGGTTTGATATCAATCCGCGGGCTGTGGCTTGGCTTTGTATCCTTGAACAGAATTCGTCTGGATGGAATGTGCACCTGGCCCACCGGGGTGACTGGTGGTCGCCTTGAATAAGCCTTCGAATGACCTGCCTCCGTCTTTTTAAAAAACGTTCTACCGCCCCTGAACGAGGCCTGGGACAAGGACATCTGTTCCTTGGCAGAACGCTTTGGCGGGTGCGTCCATTTGGTCAGATCGTCGTTGGGATTGTGAACACAAGGTGCGGGTTTTGCCACATGATCGAGTTATGTTTATGCGTGATCGCCAATCGCTGGCCATTTTTGCGCGGGCATCAAAAACAGTGCCTATTGTGCCGATTTCGGCTGGTTTCAAATTTAAACGCTAATTGAAACGAACGTGCCCCGATTTGATCAGCCTCCTGCGCCTCTTCCCAAACAACAGAGCCACGTTCCCGTTTTTCCCGCAGTGGCCAACCGGTTACGGCACTTGCGCTTTTCCGTCTTCGTGGTATAGGCACAGCCATGCTGAAAACCCGCATTATCCCCTGTCTTGATGTTGCTGATGGCCGCGTGGTCAAAGGCGTGAATTTTGTTGATTTGGTCGAGGCCGGTGATCCGGTCGAGGCGGCCAAGGCCTATGACATGGCGGGCGCGGATGAGCTGTGTTTTCTGGATATCCACGCCACGCATGAAAATCGCGACACGATGTTTGATCTGGTCCAGCGCACGGCGGAACAGTGTTACATCCCTCTGACGGTTGGTGGCGGGGTCCGTTCGCGCGGCGATGTGCGCGCTCTGTTGCGGGCCGGGGCCGATAAGGTGAGCTTTAATTCCGCCGCCGTGGCCTGCCCTGATGTGATTGCCGAAACGGCAGATCATTTTGGCAGCCAATGCATCGTTTGTGCGATTGATGCCAAAACCGTGGAACCGGGCCGGTGGGAGGTTTTTACCCATGGCGGGCGACGCCCCGCAGGCATTGACGCGATTGAATTCGCGCGCACCGTTGCGGCCAAGGGCGCGGGCGAAATTCTGTTGACCTCGATGGATCGGGACGGCACGCGCGCCGGGTTCAACCTGCCCCTAACTCGTGCGATTTCGGACGCGGTCGACATACCGGTAATCGCATCCGGTGGTGTTGGAACATTGGACCATCTGGTCGAAGGCGTGATCCAGGGCGGTGCCAGCGCGGTGCTGGCTGCTTCGATCTTTCATTTTGGTGATTTCACGATCCGCGAAGCTAAAGAGCATATGGCTGCCGCCGGGGTCGCGATGCGCCTGGAGGCCGCCTGATGCATATACTGGACCAGCTGGACACAATGATCGCCAGCCGCATGGGTGCTGATCCGGACAGCAGCTGGACCGCACAGCTATTGGCCAGGGGACCCGAAAAATGTGCCGAAAAATTCGGGGAAGAGGCGGTAGAGGCCATCATCGCCTCAGCGAGAAACGACCTCAACACCCTGACCGCCGAGGCCGCAGATGTCCTTTATCACCTGTTGGTCATGCTGCGGTCGCGCGACGTGCCACTGTCGGATGTTCTGGACGAGCTCTCCCGGCGTCAGGGGCAAAGCGGGATTGCCGAAAAGGCCGCCCGCTAGACCCTGATCCGGTCAGCCTTTATCCCTTGTTTGGCGGCGGAACGCTATCAACAGCACATTGTGCAAGAGGTCGTCAAAACCGGAACTGTCCACCAGCAATTCCCGCAAGCTCAGCAGGGTCCTCCGCAAGGTCCATCATGTCACCAGCGGCTTTGACGCCATGGCCAGCAGGTGCTGTTGGTTGAACCGGAGGCGTGTGATCACTGATTTTCATTCCGTTCAAGATACAAACAAGGACGGAACCGTCAGGCCAGCCCAGATTCTGCCCTGATTGATGGTTGCACGGTTGCGCATGACTTCCTTTGAAAGACTCGAACCGATGAAAAGCTGCTCCGGGCGTCGGCGCGACGGATGCTGCCGCGCAACTGACCGGAGCCCGGGCGGCTTGTGGCGTTTTGGCCTCATTGGCACCGAATATCCAATAGCAGGAACACCATATCGCGGGCGATCAAATTTTTTGTGTGTATCTGGCTGGAGCGGCACATGCGTAAATCCGCGCACAGTATGCTCCAGGGTTTGGACGAGATCCCGCCGATCACAAAGCCACCCATGCAAAATTTGCCAAAACAGCCGCCGATATTCGGTCTTGAGGTATCGGTTTTTGATGACGGTCAAACCGCAGGCCCCGGCCCAGGTATGTTCCAACCCGATCTGCATCCAGACGGTTTGCAGGTCGGGAAACAGAATCAGCGCCTGATCCACAATCGGCGGTACCACTTTGGACCGGCAAACGATATCCACCCTATCCATCGGCTCATCAATATCCGCTATATACCCCATAGCCGCCCGACCAGGATATTTCGGCATCCGCATGTCCGGGATTGATCGGCACAACCTCAAACCCTTTGAGCGGCAGAGACCGCGCCAAGTAATGGTCCCGGCTGCATCGGATTGACCGACGCGCCCACAGTCGTGCCTGCCAGCACCATGGCCACGCGCGTCCCGCAATAACAGTTCGGCGATGATCCTGGTTGGATAGCCGATGATCGACTCCTTAATCTTTGGGCTGGGACGCATACAGGGCAAGCCCCGCCGCGTTTGAAACGTTGAGCGAGCCAAACCGCCCCGCCGCCGCGATTTTCACCAGATGATCAACCGTCTGTTTTGTCTTTGCCCGCAGGCCCGGCCCCTCCGCCCCCAGAACGAGCGCGACCGCGTGGTCAATCCGGCCCTTGAGCGCGGTTTCAATTGTTTGATCCGCTTCGCTGTCCAGACCTAGGGTCAGATACCCCATCGCTTTGAGCGTTTTGATCGTTTCGGCAATGTTGCGCACCCGCAAATAAGGCTGACGTTCCAGTGCGCCGCTGGCGGTTTTGGCAAGTGCCCCGGTTTCCGGCGCGGCATGGTGGCGAGTGCCGATTACAGCACTGGCACCCAGAACTTCCGCCGATCTCAGGATGGACCCGACATTATGTGGGTCAGTCACCCGGTCCAGCAATATAAGCCGCGGTGCGACCCCCCCTATGGCCACGTCCTCTAATCGGCCCCAATCCAGCGGTTTGACCTCTAACGCAGCACCCTGATGCACCGAGCTGGGATCAAGCGGCGCGTTAAACTTGCGGGCATCCGCGATTTCGGGATCAATCCCGGCCTCGGAAATTGCCCCGGCCAACCGGTCGCGGGCGTTGCGCGTCACGAGCAGGCGCAGCTTGACCCGTCGGGGATTGACCAACGCATCCCGCACGGCATGCAACCCGAACAGCCAGACGGTTTCCGCCGCCATGGCTTTGCGCCCCCGTTCCTGTTTGATCACCCATCGGGTTTTTTTCATTACCTTTGCCTTGTGTAATTTCTGCAGATGTGACCGGCGAAAAGATCGGAATTTCCTGTTGACCCCCCCCATGCTGTACAAGTAATCACGTGTCCATGTTGGGTGCACAGTGCCTTGGCATAGTGGGCGACAGGCCGCAAGGTGTGGCAGGGGACTGTAACTCCCTCGCGGAGACGCATGCTTGGTTCGATTCCAAGGTCGCCCACCAAATGTGCCATAGTCACCCGACCAGCTGCGTTAGTGATCGTCCGGGCTGAAAGGTTGTAATACGAGGCGTTGGTGTTCGTCGCATCGTTGTGTCAGGCGTCGCCAAATTTTGCCGACAAGATGTTTGTCGGAACGCCGCGCAGCAGCCCGAACCTGGCATTATGACCCGTCGATTCAATCCAAGGAGGTTCTGGGTGCCTCGGCAATGCCGAACGGGACCCTATTGCCCTTTGATAGCCAATAGCTATTGCCAGTCCTGCCCTTATGGCAACAAGACAGAGACACTGAAGGCACTGCCAAAGGATGAACCGTTTTGTGTTTTCTGACACGGACGCGTGGAGCATCGGAGATATCATGACGGTCCCGTTCGATTTTGGCAGCCCGGGCACCTCGCCGTAGTGTGATGGGCTCGACCAACCGAACTTTACGGCCCCGACTATATGGCTTTCTATATGGCTTTATGTCGAGTTTGGTCTGCGACTTTGAAAGCAGCCCGGGTACCGGCAAACCAGGCGAATTCTGGTGGTGCTACATGTGTTTCAATGCCGGTGAATTGATGTGCCAGAGCCTTGATTCATGGTTGGACCAGGGGTTATCCCGCCACGTTTCATCCACGCCTTAGGTGTATGCGGAATGTCTTGGAACCCGGTTATCTGGATTTTGGTAGGGTTATCGGCCACTACCGGCTGTTCCCACTGCTTTTTGTACAAAGAACTGTCGGTGGATGCCGTACTGAAACGCGTTGCCGACCCCGAAAAATCAGTAAGATTCTGAATGGCTACAGGGCCAATTTTTGTGGACGATCTATCATAAACGGGAACAAACGGTACGGGTGCCTTTCGACCAGCAGGACCTACCGATACAAGAGCATGTAACCCACAAACGCATCAAATCAAACGAGTCCTGGGTGCAGATACGGTGACATTGGCCCGGCACATACCAGGCCGATCATACCTGAAACAGAGGAACGCGGTTATCCCTTTTTTTCCAGCAGAGTGTAGGAGGTGATCAGCTCACCCTTGATTCTAAAGCGAATTTCCTCGCCGTCTTCGCCCTTTTTGTTTTTAGCTTTAGCCGCAGATTTGATCAGAATTACAATATGTCGGTTCAATGATACGTGCTGCTGCCGTGATGCGGCTTCATAGTTCGCGAGGAACGTTTGGTCTTTGCGGAGCTTCTGGAACACCCTCAAAATGAAGTGTTCGTCAAACTCGCCCGCCTCCACCATTTGTTTGACTGTCGCAATGACGGGTTCGTCCAACGCGTGCTTTGCTTGAATACGGGCCGCGACCGGGTTGTCATTTCCGGCGTTCGCGACGAGTTGTTTTTCGATCATCTGTGTCACGAAAAGTTGGATATTCATTTCAGCGGTTTTTGCCATATTCGAGATGGTCTTATAGACTTCTGGTTCAACATTTAACTGCAGTGTTACTCGTGCAGATGGGTTCTTTTTCTTTTTGGCACTGGTTTCAGCTGTGTGCATAAATCGCCTCATGTTCATATTTGCGGTCGCCTGATACGTCACCATACGTCACCGTGAGGTACATGACAACCATGTTTAATGTTAATTTACGCGCTAAACGTAAGTTTTATCGATAAGGCTGGGTAAGACCTCTGCATGATTGGAGGATTGCGGATAAACCATCAAGTCGGTATGCTATTGGGAGGCGTTCAGGGGTGGTTTAATGCACCTGTTTCCGCGCGGTTCGGATCGAACGTGGTTCGGATCGGCGCAGACGACGTTCTGACCAGGATTAACGCCCTCATGGACTGGCGGTGGTGTTCGCCGACGCGCAAGCGCGGATTGGGGCGCTCCGGGATCGGGCCTTAGGGTTACGACCCGCTTCAAGTGTCTGCTGATTGGGCAGTAGCACCCCGAAGCTGGCACGCGCGCCCTCAACTGCGGTTGGATTTCATGCTGTGTTGCGGTCTCGACCTCTTTGTGCCTTTGCCCGATGCGACGACCCATTGCCGTTTTTGTAACGCGCTGGTGAAGGGTGGTGTCCACGATGATCTTGCGGCCGGGGTTTGCCGTGCTCCGCAAAACCGGGCCAAAGCGGATGCCCCCGACGATCCAGGCGTGCATCTTAGTGCCGATTAGTGCCGACACGCAAGCGCGATGGTCAGGAAAGGCCGGAAGAGTATGCTGGGCGACAAGATGACATCCAACGGCTTTGCCCGCCCGGACGAGGAAAGTTTCATCGACAAGGTCCACATCACACCTGCGAAACACCACACCTGCGAACCGGGCCGGGAGTCCCCGGGTTTGATACCATAGTCAAAGGGGCCAAATGCGACCCCCTGATCCCTATTTCCTGCCCAAACGGGTGATAGGACAGATTAAGCATGAATTCTACACCCCACAGTATGCCGGGACGGCGCGGCGGTCCGGCACCTGCGTCATAGGGCACCACCCCGGTGCTGCACACAGCCGGAACCGTTGGCCCAGTCCGCCTCCCGTACTTGCAACATGCCGTAAAAGATCGCGGCGGCGGCCTTGGGTGAGAGGCAGTCAACACGTACACTGTCCAAAAATCCATCCGGATCGGTGCCCGACACAAGCACCGCCCCGGACAATTGCGTAACAATTCCGTAAAAATCCCGGCCCCCGGCGCGATCAATTGCGGGCGTAGATCGGTAACCAGGTCAGGTGCTGTGTTCGCATTTGGCGGCCTGTGCTCCATCGGGCAAATCAAAAGGCCTGAATGATCCGGGCCGCGATATGCTCGGGCAGGAACAGCTTGATTTCACTACAACCACTTTTATGCAGTCCAAGGACGCGGGTAAACCTTGGCGTGTGCTGGCCAATCAGGTGGTTATGGGCCACCTCAACACTCCCGACCTGAAGCCACATATTGACGAAGCCTCAATCGCTGCCATCAAGTCTACGTGGGCAGGGATCCGCCCCTTTGTGGAATTGTCCAAATTCGGCCTACCCGTCTATCTTGACAGTTGGACACCTCCATCAACGATTGATTTTGAGTCAGGGTCAGGACCTATTAATTTAATGTTTTCCTTTATGTTGTAATATGTGACTCATGTGTTGCGAAGGAGATTTTAGGATGCGTGATATGTTTATGTTATCAGAAGAAGGGCTTGCCCGGATTGAA
>JACOMT010000068.1 GCA_014623385.1 Paracoccaceae bacterium | reverse complement strand
GCTTCATCGGCACGCAGGCTTAAAATCGCTGCCTCAATCCGGTTATGAAGAGCAAACCCGTGACCTGCAAAATATTGACAGGGTCTGAACGAATTTCAGAAGCCTTTCACAAACACATAAAACGCACATATTTTGGATATTTTTGCAACTTTTAGCACCGATATTATTCTTATAGGAGGGGTTTTTGGTAGAAGCGGCCTTATCCGTTCGAGGGTAAATTCGAGAGTAAAATTGTTTGTCAAGAAATTTTTATGCCGCTATCATAACCAATCCCGCAGAATCGGGATCAACGGTGCGTTTGCCTCAGGTATCGGGTAGGACTGCAAATCCGCATGCCATACCCATTTCAACGTCTGGCCTTCGTGCGATTGGGGAATGCCATCCCATTTCCGGCAGGCAAAAAGCGGCATCAACAAATGAAAATCGGGATATGCGTGGCTGGCAAAGGTCAGAGGGGCCAAACAAGATGACCAAGTACTTATCCCCAACTCTTCATGCAGTTCGCGGCTCAGAGCCTGTTCCGGTGTTTCACCGTCTTCGACCTTACCGCCCGGAAAATCCCACAGACCAGACATGGACTTGTTTTCGGGCCGTTGGGTCAACAACACCCGGCCATCCACGTCAATTAGCGCAACCGCGCTGACAAGGATCAGTTTCATGGCTTACCTCGCCTGATCAGGACCGGTAATCGGCGTTGATGTCGATATACCCATGGGTCAGATCACAGGTCCAAACAGTGGCGGCCCCGGTCCTCAGCCCCAGATCAACGGAAATCACCAGATCTTCGGCTTTCATATACTCGACCGCCTGTGCTTCCTCGTACTTCGGGCTGACCCACCCACGTTCGGCCACCAGAATGTCGCCAAAGTGAATGGTCAGACGATCCCGGTCCACAGCGGCACCCGACTTTCCGATGGCCATCACGATCCGGCCCCAATTCGGATCCTCGCCCGCGATGGCAGTCTTGACCAGCGGGGAATTGGCAATGGCAAGCCCATGGATTTTGGCATCCGCATTGCTGGCTGCACCAGTCACCCGTATTTCTACAAATTTGGTGGCCCCTTCACCATCGCGCACAACCTGATGCGCGAGGTTCAGCATGACCTGATACAAGGCGGTTTCAAACTCTGCGTTCTCGTCAACAGAGATACCCGACGCCCCGGTGGCACAGACCAGCAAACTGTCCGAGGTCGAGGTGTCGCTGTCGACTGTAATGCAGTTAAAGGTTCGGTCATTCAGGCGGTAGACCAGAGATTGCAGGCGATCCTGAACGATCTGCGCATCGGTGAAGATATAGACCAGCAGCGTCGCCATATCGGGTGCGATCATGCCAGAGCCTTTGGCAATTCCGTTGATCGTGACGGTGGCATTGTCGACCGTAACCTGTTCTGTGGCCATCTTGGCATAGGTGTCGGTCGTCATGATCGCGCGTGCCGCAGCGGCAAACCCATCCGGGTTCTGTTTGTTCACCAAATCGTGGATACGGGACACAATCCTATCCTCTGGCAACGGTTCACCGATTACGCCCGTGGATGCGGTAAACACCCGATCAGCGTCGACGCCAGTTGCCGTGGCCACCGCAGCGGTGATCGCGGCGACCGAGCTCTGGCCGTAGCGTCCGGTGAACGCATTTGCATTACCTGCATTCACCAAAATCACAGCCGACCCGTCGCAAGGTCCACCTAGCTTTGCCTGACAATCCAGCACCGGTGCCGCACGGGTCGCTGACCGTGTGAATACGCCCGCAATCGCCGTGCCTGGTGCCAAACAGGCCAGCATTACGTCATCGCGCCTCTTATACCGAACCCCGGCAGCGACAGTGGCCAGCGTCACGCCTTTGATGGCTGGCAGATCAGGGACCGATTTGGGTACCACAGGCGAATTAGGCAGGTCGGCCATGGTGCTAGTTTAACACTAGATCAAGGTTGCACAGGATTTCGGGGTCGATATCGCTTAGACTCGGTTCAACGATATCTGCGGCATCAACCAACGCCTGCCTGTGTTCTTTGATCACTGCCCGGCGCAGAGTTCCGGCTAGTGCGCTGCGAGCCGCATCCGTCGTGATGGGTTGGGTTTCGTTCCTTTGGATGACATGCCAATCAAATTGCGTCTGTACCCGGGCTGATACGATCCCGACATCCATGTTAATCACGGCATTTTCAAATTCGGGCACCATACGTCCTTTGCCAAAAAAATCCAGATCGCCGCCCGATAGATCCGTTGATTTGGCTATGGCGGTTTCGGCAAAATCTACCCCTGCCTTCATCGTCAGCACTATATGCGCGGCCTTGTATCCAACAGCATCGCGATATTCAAACTCAAACAGTCCTTGCATCACCTCACCGGTGAGGGTGGGTTTCCAGCATCCCTTGCGTAACCTCACCAGTGCACAGCGACAGGTGTTCGTAGTTCCAACGACACAGAGTGATATGCGGCGGGACGCTGTGCAAGCTTTGGCTAAGCGCGGTTTGAGAGGTCATCTTATCAGGAATGCCAGGGAGCAGGACATTCAAAAGCAACTTTTGGTATTGTTCTGGTAAGGTGGTCGCCAGTGCCGGGATCAGGTGGGTCAGTGTGTGCTCTTTCCCGTTGACAACCACCAGTATCGTGTCTTAGACGGGTACCCGTTGTCCGTTGTGGCACAGGGTCAATGCCAAGACAGGCAGGGGCCTAAGGCGTCTGTACATGGAATTTTCCTGTCGAAGGGGCCACGACGGTCTGCGGCGTTGACACTGTTTAGACCGCCGCTTACATCACCATATGGCCAGAGCAGCGCTGCCTTAATCTACGTATCTACGAGCTGCGTGCAAGTCGGGCAAGTCTTCGGTCGGTTAGAATAATGTCAGGTCCGTTGGAGAGCGCATGCTGGGTTTCGGAACACTTGCCAAAAAGGTGTTTGGCACACCAAACGACCGCAAAATCAAAGCGACGCAGCCAATTGTTGACCAAGTCAACGCATTGGAGCCCGAATTCGAAACCCTGGACGAGGCCGGGCTGCAAGCCAGAACCAGAGAGTTGAGGACACGGGCGCAAAACGGCGAATCCCTGGATGATCTGTTGCCTAAAGCCTTCGCAAACGTGCGCGAGGCGGCCAAGCGTGCACTGGGACTTCGTGCTTTTGATACTCAATTGATGGGCGGCATTTTTTTGCATCAAGGGAACATCGCCGAAATGAAAACCGGCGAAGGTAAAACGCTGGTCGCGACGCTGCCTGCCTACCTGAACGCGCTGTCGGGCAAGGGCGTGCATGTGGTCACGGTGAACGAATACCTAGCCAAGCGTGATGCGGAATGGATGGGCAAGGTGTACGGCATGCTGGGCATGACCGTCGGCGTGATCTGGTCGGGCATGCCAAGTGACAAAAAGAAACAGGCCTATAACTGTGACATCACCTATGCCACGAATAACGAACTGGGCTTTGATTACTTGCGCGACAACATGAAGTCCGATCTGTCGCAGGTGTTCCAGAAACATCACAATTTTGCGATTGTAGACGAGGTCGACAGTATCCTGATCGACGAGGCACGGACACCGCTGATCATTTCGGGCCAGGCCCAGGACCGGTCGGATATATACCGGACCATTGACGCCGTCATTCCTCACATCCAGGCAGAGCATTTCCAGCTGGATGAAAAAATCCGCAGTGTCACCTTCACGGATGAAGGCAACGAATACCTCGAAGAGCAGCTGCATGCGCGCGGCCTGATCAAAGAGGGCTTTACGCTTTATGACCCCGAAAGCACCTCCATCGTCCACCATGTGAACCAGGGCTTACGGGCATACAAGCTGTTTACCAAGGACAAGGATTACATTGTTCGCGACGGCGAAGTAGTTTTGATCGATGAATTCACCGGGCGCATGATGCCGGGCCGCCGATTGTCTGATGGACTGCACCAAGCCATCGAGGCAAAGGAAAATGTGGATATTCAGCCAGAAAACGTGACGCTGGCCAGCGTCACGTTCCAAAATTATTTCCGGCTTTATGACAAACTGGCGGGGATGACCGGGACCGCGATGACCGAGGCCGAGGAATTCAGCGAAATCTATGGTCTGGGCACAGTCGAGGTGCCGACCAATAAACCAATTGCCCGCACAGATGAGGATGATCAGGTTTACCGGACCGTTGATGAAAAATATCAGGCCATTATCGGGGAAATCAAACGCGCGAATGAGGCGGGTCAGCCCATTTTGGTAGGAACAACCTCGATCGAAAAGTCCGAATTGCTAAGTCAGCTTTTGGAAAAGGAGGGCGTGCTGCATAACGTCCTGAACGCACGTCAGCACGAAAAAGAAGCACAAATCGTAGCCGAAGCGGGCCGATTGGGCGCGGTGACAATTGCCACGAACATGGCCGGGCGTGGTACAGACATTCAATTGGGCGGCAATGTCGAAATGAAAGTGTTGCGGGCACTAGCGGAAAACTCCGATGCGGACCCGACAGAACTGCGTGCCGCCGAAGAGGTCTTGCATGCAGATGAAAAGAACAGGGTCCTGGCTGCAGGCGGGTTGTATGTGATTGCTTCGGAACGGCATGAAAGCCGCCGCATCGACAACCAGCTACGCGGCCGGTCGGGTCGTCAGGGTGACCCAGGCCGAACCATCTTCTATATCAGTCTTGAAGATGACCTGATGCGCATCTTTGGGTCCGAGCGACTAGACAAAGTGCTGCAATCCCTGGGTATGAAAGAGGGTGAGGCAATTATTCACCCCTGGGTCAACAAATCACTGGAACGAGCCCAGGCTAAGGTTGAAAGCCGCAATTTCGACATGCGTAAGCAGGTGTTGAAATTTGACGATGTGATGAATGACCAGCGGAAGGTGATCTTTAGCCAGCGACGCGAGATCATGTCGTCAGACGATCTGTCGGATGTGACTTCGGATATGAGGTATCAGGTGATCGACGACCTGATCGAGAAGCACATGCCGCCTAATAGCTATCCCGATCAATGGACGACCGAGGCACTGTATGCTGATGTCATTCAAAAGCTGGGAATGGATGTGCCCGTGATTGCCTGGTCCGAGGAAGAAGGCGTGGACGACGACGACATCCGCGAGCGGCTGATCACGAAAACCGACGAATTTATGGCCAAAAAGGCGGTGGCATTTGGTCCCGAAAACATGCGGACCATTGAAAAACAGGTCCTGTTGCAAACCATCGATACTAAATGGCGCGAACATCTGCTGACGCTGGAACATCTGCGGTCGGTGGTTGGGTTTCGCGGCTATGCCAACCGTGACCCGCTAAACGAATATAAGAACGAGGCCTTCCAACTGTTCGAAGGGATGCTGGAAAGCCTGCGCGAAACGGTGACTCAGCAATTGGCCAATGTGCGCACGCTGACGGACGAAGAAAAACAACAGATCGTAGCGCGACAACAGGTTGAACATATCAAATTGCGGAACCTGGCCGCAAAACAGCAGGGAACCGCCGCGCTGTCGGGTAGTGCGAAAGCTGGTTCAGCCATCGAAGGGTTTGATGAAAATAACCCTAGCACTTGGGGTGACCCGGGCCGCAATCAGCCATGTCCATGTGGCAGTGGTAAAAAATTCAAACACTGCCATGGTCGGTTGATCTGAAACGCGGCGAACATGCCTGAATGATGCTTTTGACCGGCCATAATTTGGCCGTCTTTCGTCGTGATTTTAGCCCTACCTAAAAAGGCTGTGGACTAGTAAATATCGCGCGTATTTTTGTCCTCAGAATTCCACGTAGAGTGGCCTTTGCCACTGGTTTGCGATGCAGACCTTATGCCGATAAAAAACGACGAGTACCCCAGCCTAAAGCCCAGATAATCACAAAGCTTACCGATTGTTTTACGGGATATAACGCTGACCGCCACCTTGCCAGATCAGGTCTCGGTTATCTCGAAAAAGACCAGCAAAAGACTTCTGCGTGACCGCGTGATTTTTCGGCGAACGCGTTGATTTGGCCATTCTGTCCGGTCCGCTGGCTTTACCTGACCTTACTCGGGCAAGGCGGTTTTGACGGTCTGGTTATGCGATTGTCGGTGTTTGCGGGTTGCGGTGATCCTGTTTGCGGTGCCACGCAGGTTCTGCCCGGTTACCACCAGCGCCAGTCAGGCGTTTTGTTTTGGTCAGCCCGAACAACTATCGGGCGGTGCTTCATCGTGGCATAGGAATTACTCACAACCTGGAAGCGGCGTTTGGAGCTCAGCCTGCCGCCCGCGTTTTTCCCGAGCCCGCAGGGGGCGATGACGGGCGGCCGTATGCATGATCCCGTCACGGTGGCAACCGCGCAGAGGGGCCTTGTAGGCATAGGCCTTGTCGGCCAATACCCGCCCGCACGGCCCCTTTGATCATGGTATCAAACTCGGGGGGCTCCCGGCCCGGTTGGCAGGTGCCCGTGTAGACCCTGTCGATAAAACCTTCCTCGTCCGGGCGCGCAAAGCCGTTGGATTTTATCTTGTAAACCGGCGTACGCTTCGTGCCGTTCCTGACCCACCGCACTTGCGTGTCGGCACTGAAATGCACGTCTGGATCGTCGGGCAGGATCATCGGGGGCCTGCTCTTCGGGTCCGGTCTTGCGGCGCGTCAATATGGCTGCCGGTCCATCAGGGCGTCAATCATTGGTCAGAGGGTCGCGTCTTTACCGATCCGAACCGCGTTCGACACGAACCGCGCAACAACAGGTGCATCAAACCACCCCCGAAAGCCTGCCAAGAGCACACCAGTTTTATGGTTTGTCGGCATCCGCCACTTATGCAGAGGTCTTTCAATGTTTCCGACAAAAGCGCTCGAAGCAGCAGCTGGAACGGATTTATTGTATCCGCCTCTAGTATAGGCATAGTCCACAATGGGGCCATACGCCCAAGACTTTCCTCGTAGCCCTCTTTTGAAAACATTTATTGGCCCCTTGTCTATTGGGAATACGCCGATGTTACCCAATTGGTAACACTTCTTGACCGTTGCGCAATTCTTGGCAAATCCCTGAATCTCATTGGGCCATTGATCCAGTCAACAGGTTAATGCCGCGTTTTTGGGCCAATTTTTACCAATCCAATTGCCCTGCTATGATCCCGAAACCGCATATTCCGGCCCATCGGCACCATCCGTGCAACCGTGATCGATTGCAGATTTGAACCAGGCCCGCCGAAGCTGTATACTTGTCATAAATGCATCGAAGATGAGCAATGCACCGACTGATTTCTTTGCTGCTTGTTATGTTTATGGCATTGGTCGCCTGTGCACCTGTGTCAACATCCAATCTTTCGGGTTCGGATGGTTTGCCGTTGCCTAGAATCTATCGGATTGGCGAGGACGACACCTCGAAATTGCAGTTTCGGATGCTGGATTCCATCAATGCGCTGCGCAGCGCGTCGGGTTTGACACCAGTACAACTGAACGGGCAGCTCAACGCCGCCGCAGCAACCCATTCGCGCGATATGTCGGTGCAAAACCGACCTTGGCATTTCGGGTCTGACGGGTCGTCACTCATTGATCGAGTGTCGCGTACCGAATATTCTGGGCCGATTCTGGGTGAAAACATCTCGGAAACCTATGAGACCGAGATCGAAACGCTTGCCGCATGGATGAATATGCCGGGCGCGCGGAGCGTGATCATGCATCCTGCCGCGACCAATATGGGATTTGCCTGGTTTCAGGAAAATAATGGCAAAATCTGGTGGACGCTGGTGATGGGTAGCTAGGGCCGCAGCATGATCACCGTGCCATTGTTAACCATGGCATAGATTTCTTCCATCTCGTTGTTCTTCACGGCAATACAGCCCCAAGTCCAATCGTCATCTTTTGGCTTGGGCCCCAGATTTGGCTGGCCATGGATAAAGATGTCGCTGCCCGGCTCCTGGCCTAGTGCGCGCGCTTCGGCGATGTCGGCGGCATTGGGATAGGGGATCAGTAGGCCCGGCCGCCCAGCCATCGCCAACTCAAAGATCGTCGAGGCGCCAGCGCGGCCGATCAGCAGCTGAGCTGCTGCCAGGTGCTTCGGCAGGTCTTGAAAGAAGGGCGCGAGCGTGGCCTCTATGCCCAGCGCCGCATAGCGCTTGGCTAGGACAGCGCAATCTGC
>JACOMT010000067.1 GCA_014623385.1 Paracoccaceae bacterium | reverse complement strand
AAGCCACCCCTCAAAGCCTCCCGGGAACATACCAGATTGATGGTTTGTCCATAATTCTCCAAATTATGCAGAGGTCTTTATGGCGGCACCGCCTATGGCCGGTTTGAACGCTGCGACACCTATGTGCGAAATGCCGGGCGTATGGATGGCGTCCGGTTCCAGGTCAAAGAGATCAGCGGATCGGGGTTCATCTGAGCGCGTTGCCACGCCTACAGGCGTGGATAGCAGATCCGGCGTTGGCCAGACGTAGACGTGCCTGCTCTGCCTGCACGGTAACCCGTGTGCGTGCACACAGAATACCATCCACCTTGCCCACGTCATAGCCCTTGCGCTGTAGTGCCTTCATCTGGTCCCCGTTCAGTCCCTGATCCGGGTTCCTCGCATTGTAGGTCGGCGCACCTTCCAAACGGGTGCTGAAATAGGTTGCAATCATCGCATGGACAAAGCTTTGGTTCCATCCGAAAAACACGTGAAAATTTGGGTAGGCAAGGCAAGCCGGACCGTACTGCCTGTGGCAGAATGACCGGGGCGGGCCAAGCCACGCGGCCCCAATGCGCCGCCTCGGGCCACCACACCTAGACACGCCCAATCGGCTGCGGTTTTTGGTGTTCAGGCCCGTGGCGGACCAGTCGAAATTACGGGGCAGCCGCACCTCATTAATCCAGGGTTCACCCGTGTGCCAGCCCGGATGGTTGAGCATTTTGCTCCGACATCAGGGCGTCCGGTGCCGAAGTGTTCAGCGACACGCGACCATCCCCGTCCCCGTCGACACCGTTTTCCAGAATGTCATCGGGCGGCATCTGGATTATCCCAACCTCACACGCCTGGGCACCGGTGGTGCGGGCCGGTTTAAAAGATTAAAATTTCCCCGTTCATACAGGGAATGTACGGCGAACGTACGGCAAAGGCCCGAGACCGGAACATTTCGGGCTATCGGCAATCATGAGACAGGGTGACCAGAGCATCGCGCGTGTTGAAATCGTCCTGAAATGAGCCGTAATCCGTTACAAAGGCCCAAAAGGCCAAAAGACCCCCGCACAAGACGCCATCTTGCGATTCGATACGGCCAAATACCCAAGCATAGCGGCAGGCGCTTTCCCACCCGTGATCAATCCGATTCCAGGAAATTAGATTGCTGGGCAAAGTCCAGAAAGGGCCGCTGAAAATGCCCCGGGGCTGGTCCACGCACAGTACCGCCCGATATTGGCGCGCGCCTGCAAAAACCGCTCAACGGTGGCGGGGTTATGTCCTTTGGTTACCGCGACAGCGCACTTTGGAACAGACCGGCCATTTTGTCCTTTTACTCAATATCCTGGCACCGTACCCGGGCCCGGGAGCAGGACAAGGGCCAGCGCACTGAGTGCCAGAATGAGCAGCACGCTGCGCCAGACTTGCCACAATACCCGAACAGCGGCGTCAATTTCCGCAGCACCAATCGTCCGCCGACCGGCAGCATTGACCCAGGCAAGATCGCGCAGGGTTCCGTCATAGCTGCGCGGTCCGGCCAGGGCGATGCCCAGCCCGCGAGCCATGGCAGCCTCGGGCCACCCGGCATTGGGTGACCGATGGCGGCGCGCATCTGCCACGATCTCAGGCCAGGCCCGCAACTGCCGTTGACCCAGCGCGATCAGAGCACCGGTCAGACGCGCGGGCAACAGGTTCATCACATCGTCCAAACGAGCGGCGACCCAGCCGAATTCCTCGAACCGGGCATTGCGATAACCAATCATGCTGTCGGCGGTATTGACGAATTTGTAAATCAAGATACCGGGCAGCCCGCCGATCAGAAACCAAAAGGCCGGTGCGACAACCCCATCGCTGAGGTTTTCGGCAGCACTTTCGATTGCCGAACGGGCGACATGGCTGGTATCCATATCGGCCGTGTCGCGGCTGACAATCATGGTCACGGTACGGCGGCCATCGTTTAGGCTGGTACGCAGGTCTGCAGCCACCGCCGACACATGCTGAACCAGTGACCTGTGCGCCAAAAGGATTGCAGCGACCGTACAGTCGGCCACCGGTCCCAGCCGCGACAGGGCCCAACCCATGGCCCCGCCGATGGCGATCAGGACCAGCACCGCCAGGCATCCCTTGGCACGCCGATACGCGCCCCGATTCAAATGACGCTCCAACCAGCCAATCAGGCGGCCCTTTAAAACCGCCGGATGCGGAACGCGCCGCCAGATCGGCTCAGGTTCGCCAAACACCGCATCCAGCACCAGCGCGGCGACCAGCAGCATCGGCAGGTTTGGTGTCACAGAGCGGCATCCAATCGCGCCCATTTGTCGGCAGGCGGCAGGCCCAGCCGCAGCAAGTGACTGGAATAGGGGAAAATCCGGGTCCAGATGTGGTGCCGTGCCAGTCGCGCCTGCCATGCTGTGGCGTTCTCGACACGGTAAAGCCGGAATAGCGCTGTGCCGCCAACCAGTTCCGCACCGCATCGGTTCATAACACCGTCCAGGCGGGTGCTGTCGTCCCACAGACGCCGACGCGTCATGTGCGCCCAGGCATGATCGGACAGGGCCACGGTCCCGATGCGCAGTGCCGGGCCGGAGACGGCCCAGGGACCCAATGCCTCTCTCAAAAAGGTGATCAGGTCCGGCTGACCGATGACAAAACCCAGGCGCAGACCTGCCAACCCCCAGAATTTGCCAAAGCTTTTCAGCACCAGGGTACCTTGGTGCACGGTCAGCTTAATCAGGCTGTGGTCCGGGCAGGTGTCGCAAAAGCTTTCGTCAATGATGCTCAGCGACGCGGTGACTTCGGCGCGTGTCCATAGCCGACCATCCGGATTGTTGGGATGCACATGAACCCGGGCATCTGGCGTCGCGCCATCCGCTTCGCGCCAACCGTGGAACCGAAATGCGGCGGCATGTTCGTTATAAGTGGGAGGCGGGATTGATACCGTACCCGGCGGTGCTAGGCGCGGAATTTGCGCGATGATGGCGGATGTGCCCGGGGCCGCCAAAATATCCGCACCGCCCGGCACTTGCCAGAACGCCCGCGCGGCATCGGTCAGGGCGGTCAGGGCCGCCGCATCCGGCAAAGCGGTCCAATCGGATGCCAAAACGTCCGGCATTGGGTAGGGTACCGGGTTGATCCCGGAGGACAAATCCATCCAGTCCGCGCGCGCGCCGCCATAGCTGTCAATGGCCGCATCCAGACCGCCGCCATGATCTCGGTTCGGGGCTAAAATGTTTTGTGTCGGATGGGTCATGCATATTCTTACCGCAACCTGATTAACGGGAAAGCGGAATTATGCCGGTCTTACAAGGGCCTGTCAGGTAAACGGTTCACCGTATCCCTGCGTTGATTTTTTGCTGACAATGAACGTTGATGGCAAATTTACTCTGGGAAAAAATTTTTGAAATTTTTTGATAGTGGGAAACCAGCACGAGTCTCGGTGAACCGGGGCAGCGTCACGCACAACATCAAGATGCATTCTGTGTCCCTGGCGTACAGCCAGGCACAGGCCATCGTCGCGCTGTATAGCCAGGAATTCGATATCATCGTTCTAGATTTGATCCTGCCTGGTAATAGTACCTTGTCGGTTGCCGATTTTGCAAGCTATCGGTATCTTTGTACCATAGGTAATTTTCTTGTGATTGTCGTGACCAGCACGTCCTTTGGGGGACGGATCTATCTTTCACCACAGTGCGAATGCCTGTGCCTATCCACAAAGCAAAGCACCGCCAGAGAATCTGGCGGCTATAGTCGAACATTAAGCTGCGAAGCACTGGCACCGCCCGTGCGGGGCGTCAAAATGCAAAATCGGGTTGATCGGCACGATTCAGCACGGATTGATCATTTCGTGGCTAAAATGACAGTGGCGCACGACATGCGCCATGTTTACCGTATCAGCCACGCCGGGCCATTGATATAGCTCGCGTGTGTCAGCCTCGCAGGTTTGGATAGTTGATCAGACGGCGGCGGTTGCACCTGAAATGCAGATGATACACTGGATCGAACCGCGTCGGCGTGGTAAAGAGCCGCCAATCTGCCGTTGGGACCGTATGCGCCCATCAAATAGCGACTCGCGGACAATCGCACTCCCAACCAGTCGAGAGATTCAAACAGCGGGAGCCCTGGCGCATCATAGGCGACCTTTTGTCGCGGCAAAGCCGGAGGTGTAAACACCAATCCGCTGATTCACATCTTTGATGTCGTCCTGCAATGCGGTGCACACGACCAGAACCATGATAACGCAGGGGGCTGCATCAATGCACCGCACTGCGGCTTTATGGTCACAGTGGGATTGAGCGATCCTGTGATCAGTAAAGTTTCAAGGAACTGCCTGAATTATTTGCATTAGCGTGATGCAAAGGCGAACATGGTGACGCGTATGTCAACAGTATATGTCAACGTAGCTCCGACAATCTGTGCAGGACAACCTGCACGGGGCACAACCCTTGCACAAAGGGGGCGGTTCGGTGTCTGCAAATCGGGGATTTGACGGTACCGGTCCTGCACATCCGGGACAGGTGATCTGGGATCGCAGTATCGAATCTGCTTGATGGCCCCCGCTGATCATCGCGTCCGAAGATCAGTTGGGCGAAATGCACTATGCATTCAAACGCAGCACGGCGGTATGCAATCGACCCGCCACAGATTCCGCTAAAGATCGGGAAGCCCCTGCCAAAACCCCAAGGCTGGTCTGTTTATTGCAGATCACTAAATGCCCTGGTCAAACGAGCACAGGCCGACTCGACCCGTGCGCGCGGCGTGGCGATGTTAAACCGCAAAAAACATTCGCCACCGCTGCCGAAGGTGGGGCCGTGATTCACGGCGATGCGGGCATCCTGTTCCACTCGCCTGGTGAAATCGGCACAGGGCAGGCCGGTGTTTTCAAAGTCGACCCAGGCCAGATAGGTCGCCTGAAGTGGCATCGACCGCAGGCCGGGAATTGCGCTGATGGCGGTGTCAAACACTTGCCGGTTGCCATCCAGATAGCCCACCAGCGCGTCCACCCATGCCGCCCCTTCCGGGGAATAGGCCGCCGTCGCCATAAACAACCCGAACGCATTCGGCGACAGCCCCAAACCCGCCATACGTGCAGCAAATTTTGCGCGCAGCACCGGGTCGGCAATGATAACATTGCCGACATGTGATCCCGCTATGTTAAAGGCCTTGGTCGTCGCCGTCATCATGATCAACCGATCCTTGATCGACGGGTCGACGGTGGCCATTGGCACATGCACCTGTCCCGGCATCACCAGATCATGGTGAATTTCATCAGACACCAGGATCAAATCGTGACGCCTGGCAAAATCGGCGAGGCTTTGCAATTCCGCGCGTGTCCAGACCGTGCCGCCGGGGTTGTGCGGCGAACAGAGGACGATCATCTTTTCAGTGCCGACCATCCGGGCGTCGTAGACATCGAAATCCATTGCATAGCGCCCATCGACCTGAACCAGCGGGCATTCGACAACAACGCGATTGTTGGCGCGGATCACCTTGGCGAAGGCGTGATACACAGGCGTGAACAGCACCACAGCATCACCGGGATCGGTATAGGTTTCAACGCACATAGCCATGCCGTTGACAAGCCCATGTGTCGTGAAAATCCAGTCAGATTCGACCTGCCAACCGTGCCGGTTGGCCATCCACCAGCGGATCGCGGCGCGATAGGCGCTGTCATCGCCGAAATACCCGTAAATCCCGTGATCCAGGAGGTCGCGCAGCGCGTTTTGAATGATCTCCGGCGGGCGGAAATCCATGTCTGCCACCCACATCGCGATTCCGTCCTCTGCGGGAACACCATACAGCTGTTCCATCATGTCCCATTTGACACAATGCGTGCCACGCCGGTCGATGATGTCGTCAAAGTTCATGGGTTGGTCCCTTTTTGATTGCGGGGCAAGCTAGCCCGATGATCCGCAGGTGCAAGGGGCGTTGCAGCATCCGGGTCAATCGCCTACATCGCCTGTTATGAAAAGAAACATTCTGCTTCACCCGGATCCCAGGTTGAAAAAGGTCTGTGCACCCGTTCACGACGTCACGGATGAGATGCAACGGTTGGCGGCTGATATGCTGGAAACCATGTATGACGCACCGGGCATTGGTTTGGCTGCGCCGCAAGTCGGGGTGCTGAGCTGTTTGATCGTGCTTGATTGCGTCAAACAGGATGGCACTGACCCCCAACCCATCGTCATGTTCAACCCGGAGGTCATCTCGAGGTCCGAAGAGACAAGTGTGTATGACGAAGGTTGTCTGTCAGTCCCCGAGCATTATGCCGAGGTCATCCGCCCTGCCGAGGTCGAAGTGTCCTGGATGGATCAGAACGGCATTGCCCGGCAAAAGGTGTTTGCCAACCTGTGGGCTACATGCGTGCAGCATGAAATTGATCACCTGAACGGCAAGTTGTTCATCGACTATCTGGGTCCGATAAAACGCCAGATGATCACCCGGAAAATGCAAAAGCTGAAACGTAAAAAGGCGTAGGCCTGATGGCGGTACGAAAGATCCTGACAGGGCCTGACGAACGTTTACGCACGGTGTGCCCTCCGGTAGCGGATCGGGGACTTGTGCGACCTGATCGCCGATATGTTCGACACGATTTACGCCGTACCCGGACGCGGGTTGGCAGCACCGCAAATCAGGGAGATGTGCCGGGTATTCGTGATGGATACCCCCTGAGGGGATGGGGAAAAGACGCCTGGGGTGCTGATCAATCGGGAAATCACCCGGGCATCCGCTGAGGCGGTCAGCTGTGGCGGGGGATGCCTGTTGATCCCGGATATAACGTTGGAAATCACCCGCTTTGCCGAGGTTGTCATGACCTATACCGACCAGCACGGTCCGCGACAGAAAGAACCCCGGCGGTTTGCGTATAGCACAAACTCGACCATTTGGACGGGCTGGTCTTGCCTGATCGTTTGGAGACCGAACAGTGCGCTGTGGCAGAGGCGCAATATGTTGCGTCCTTGCCATCACCTTACGCCGGTACCTGACGACCAGGGGATACTGGGGGATGATGCCGGGCATAGGTCTTGTCGTGCGGCAGACCGGGATAATTTGCGGCTGGCCGTCGTTGGCGGTTTGATATAACGAAGCCGGGCAGTGCGGTTGGCCAATCCCGAAATCTTGCATGTATCGATCAAGTTGCGCAAAAATGGGAACGCGAGCTCGAACCTGCCCGGTTGTGTCGGCTATCCCCAAAAGGCCGTGCACAATGACCGTCCGGTTTCTGGTCGAACATGGCATGATCGCGCAGCGTGATTTTGTAGGGATCAAGGCCACCAGTGTTCAGCACCAGATCTATCATCCAAATTGCAAGATGCATTCCGACCACCTGTCCGATGTAAAATGGGCCGTTTGCAGTGCAAAACAAAAAAGGTGTCCGCATGAGAGTTATTTTTATGGGCACTTTCCGGTTCTTTACCGATTATTTTAATGGGGGTGTGGACTACAGCAGCAGAAGAAGGCAACTTTGGCCTAGAACCAATGGATTTTGCCCGGTACTTTATCAGTGTATTTATTGTCCGTGAATTCACCGTTGTTTGGGTTATTTGGGAGTTTGAAAAGGAAGTAGTGGAAGGGAAACTTTCCTTTGCTTTGTTGCAACCCATAGATCCAGTGTGGCGTCATGTAGCCATGCATTTGTCAGAAAGGTTTGCCCGTTTACCTATTATACTATTTCTGGTGGGTTTTTTCTTCCTCCTCTATCCCGAAGCAATTTGGTTCCCCAGTATCCCCAATATCTTCCTTTGCATTATTGCTACGGCGATGGCCTTTACCCTACGTTTCTTACTCCAATATACCCTAGCCATGTTCGCTTTCTGGACAGAAAGAGCAGCTGCACTGGAGCAAATTTCTTTTTTATTTTACTTGTTTCTCTCAGGGTTAATTGCTCCCCTGGAAGTGTTCCCCCCTCTCATCAGGGAAATTGCTCTTTGGACTCCATTTCCCTATTTTATCCATTTTCCTGCCGCACTAATAATGGGCTTGCCAGTTAACTTCCAGCAAGCTATGTCCGTAATGTTAGCATGGGGAGTGCTGTTTTTCTTCCTCAACCGCTGGCTTTGGCGTCGCGGAATCAAAAAATATTCCG
>JACOMT010000066.1 GCA_014623385.1 Paracoccaceae bacterium | reverse complement strand
GCTGATGGAATGCCGACATCTGGCCGAACGCGCGTCGCCCGACATTCCCTGCCTGTGCTTTCTGGGCGAGGAAGAGGCCATTGTGGATACCATATGCGTGCACGAGCGCATGTCTGGTTGGCCCTGCGGCCAGCTAGAGATTGTACCAGGTTCCCGGCACGAGGTTCTGATGGAAGTGCCAAGGATCCGCACCCGCGTGCTGGATCGTCTGGCCAGCTTTTATTCCGGGGCGCGCGACACCGCGGCCTGACCCAACCCGCGTCCCTCCTGTTGGACATGGTGTCCAACTCTGTACCTGAATTCACAGGTTGCGGTGTCTGAGGTTGGTGGCGGGATTCGGGTGGCTTCCGGCGATCACAAAACCGCGCCGGATGAGCCGTCCAAAACCTTTAAAACAGCGCGGTGCCGGGGTTTCATCACGGAAAGCACCTTTGGGCCCGTCGATCTTTCACTGGACGCAGCAGGACATTGTGGCCGGGGTCACGAATCGTTGGCGGGCCGATTGCGGCGACATGGGCGATACGCTAATTCCGGGTACTTGATCGCTGTGCAGGGCACGGCCGCTTTGGTTCATACCGAACCCGAATCCGCGGGCCGATCCCGACGCCATCGAGGCGATGACACGGGTTTTGTGCTATCAGGGCCATGCCCTGCCCGAAACGGTTCCATGTCACATCTGAAACAGATCTACGGGCCAAGCCATCCAGGTTCGCCTCGGCATGCCGCCGCGCCGGACGACAGGACTCCCGGAAAGCCTGTCGCGACTGCCCGTCCCGGACGGGGGTGCACCGGCCTCTGCATAAGAAAGATGCTGGATAGCATCATCCCCTGCCGCAGCAGGACTGGCCTTCCGCACCTGTCCATCAATGCAACGGGGACCAAGTGTGGAACACGCACAGAAACGGCGGAGCCAGGAAATACCCATGGCACAAGCCTCACCTTGGAATGGAGGGGAGGTGCTGAAGCACCACGCGGGAAAAGTGACGGGCGGAAACGTCGGCGATGTCGCCCGGCCCGCTTGATCGGAACCCTTCCGATCAGGAAATCGCCAGTGTCACGGCGTATAATGCGCGCGAACGCCACTGCGTCATTGCTGCCCGGGGCGGCACCGTGGCCATATCGACGCCCTGCGGGAATACCCTGCCATGGAAACCGGACCCGCCCGAAACAAAATGCCCCAGACCCATGCGCCCCCCGCGCGCCCCGTGGCGCGGATTGACCGGGTATCATCGCCGAGGTCGCGCAGCTTAGCAAAGATGACCCGCCTCAGGCCTCCTGGTCGCTACCTCATAGCCCGATACCACGACTGGCGGGACAACCCGGATCCGAATCGCGATGCTCAACCGCTATAGCACCCTACTATACCTATCAAAGAGGCTGTGGGAATCCGCCCGCCCCTCAAATTCGGGCGATAAAATCGGCAGACATGCTGCAGAATCTGGAGGAGATGTTGCGTAAGTACGACTGGGGTGCGCGCCTTGCCTTTTGGCCACGGTGCGGGCAAAATAGTTAAAAGAAGCAAGCAAACGCGAGAGGATGCGATGACAGGACGGTCAATTCCGGTATGGGACGCCACAGTGAGCGGGGGCATCAGTCCGTTGGGGGATCTGCCAGAGTGGGATCTGAGCGATCTCTACACGGGTGAGGACGCGCCCGAGCTGAAACGCGATCTGGACTGGCTGAAAGAGGCGTGCCGATCCTTTGCTGCGGATTACGAGGGCAAAATGGCTGATCTGGACGCGGACAGATTGCTGGGCTGTGTACTGCGCAATGAGCGCATCAATCAGGTAGTCGGCCGCATCATGTCCTTTGCCGGGCTGCGATACTACCAGATGACCACCGATGGTGGGCGGGCGAAGTTCATGTCCGATTGCCAGGAAAAGGTCACTGATTTCACCACACCGCTGGTATTCTTTAAACTGGAGTTGAACCGCCTGGATGATGACCATCTGCACGGCCTGTTACAGGCGCAGGCGGATCTGGCTCGTTACAAACCGGTATTTAACCGTATTCGCGCGATGAAACCCTATCAACTCAGCGATGAGCTTGAAAGATTCCTGCATGATCTGGGGGTTATCGGCGACGCATGGGAGCGGTTGTTTGATGAGACCATCGCCGGTTTGGTGTTTTCCGTGGCGGGTGAAACTCACAATATCGAAGGCACACTCAACCTGTTGACCGAACAGGATCGTGATTTGCGCGAGGCGGCGGCGCGCGAGATGGCGCGCGTGTTCGGGGCGAATATCAAAACCTTTGCCCGGGTGCACAACACGCAAGCCAAGGAAAAGGAAATTCTGGATCGCTGGCGCGGTATGCCGACCCCACAGACCGGGCGCCATCTCTCAAACGATGTCGAGCCAGAGGTAGTCGAAGCGCTCCGCTGCGCGGTTGTATCGTCCTATCCACGGCTGAGCCACCGATACTATGAGCTGAAACGCGGATGGTTGGGTTTGGATCGGATGCAGGTGTGGGACCGCAACGCGCCCCTGCCGATGGAAGACACCCGCGTTATTGGCTGGGACGAGGCCGAGAAAACCGTGATGTCGGCTTATATCGCTTTTGATCCCCGTATGGGCGAGATTGCGACGCCGTTTTTCCGCAAAGGCTGGATTGATGCCGCGGTGAAACCAGGCAAGTCTCCGGGGGCATTCGCGCATCCGACGGTGACAGATGTGCATCCCTATGTGATGCTGAATTACCTGGGCAAGCCCCGGGATGTGATGACCCTGGCGCATGAGCTTGGGCATGGCGTGCATCAGGTTCTGGCCGCCAAACAAGGAGATTTGTTGGCCTCGACCCCCCTGACCCTGGCCGAAACGGCCAGCGTGTTTGGCGAAATGCTGACCTTCCGCAGGATGCTGGATATCGCCGACACGCAAGAACAGCGCAAGGTGCTGCTCGCGGGCAAAGTCGAAGACATGATCAATACGGTCGTGCGCCAGATCGCGTTTTACGATTTCGAATGCAAATTGCATGATGCGCGGCGGGGCGGCGAACTTACCCCGGACGATATCAACGCCATCTGGATGAGCGTTCAGGGCGAAAGCCTGGGTCCCGCGTTCGACTTTATAGAGGGGTACGAAACGTCCTGGGCCTGTATCCCGCATTTTGTCCATTCGCCGTTTTATGTTTATGCCTATGCCTTTGGCGACGGGTTGGCGAATGCGCTGTATTCTGTTTACGCGGACGGGGCGGACGGATTCGAAGACAGGTATTTCGATATGCTGCGCGCAGGCGGGTCAAAGCATCATAAAGAACTGCTGGCCCCCTTTGATCTGGATGCGTCGGACCCGAAATTCTGGGACAAAGGGTTGTCGATGATTTCCGGCCTCATCGACCAGTTGGAGGCGATGGAGGCTTGATCCGTGTCACAACGTCGTGGCGTGGTGGCGTGGGCACGGGTCATATAGATCATCTGCCGGATGGTGCGCGGAAATTTCAGCGGGCGGATCATCAATCCTATCCCGCACGGAACGGTGGGGTGCGGGGTACCTTGACCTGTGGATTATGATCACGGCAGGCCACCGCCACCTCTGGCCTGTGATGATGCGATGCCAAGCAGGGTGTTCTTACCACTACTGCTAATGCGCCATGTATCAGAAGATACCCGGGAAATTCCGGACACACCAAAACATCAGCACCAAAAGCACCGCGTATTCAATGTTCCGCAAGGCAGAGCCGGTCATCCGGTATCCCGGCACCCCAAAGCTGTGCCTGGTTAAACGGGGACTCCCGGCGTTCCGACCAGGGGGAACGTTTTGTTTGCCCGGATCATTCCCGCCGCTTTCCGGGCGTCGAGCGGCGTTTTACAACCGCTGGTCGTTTTGGAGCGGCCCCAACCGGCCTTGCACGTCCCGCGCGGGGACCTCTGCGACAGTGCCAGCGGCCAATGTGCCCAGCTGAAACGGGCCATGGGAAATCCGGATCAGACGGTTCACGGCAAATCCGGAAACTGTCATCGCGCGGCGGATTTGCCGGTTTTTGCCTTCGCATAAGCGCACGGTGACCCAGGCATTCGCCCCTTGCTGGCGGTCAATGCTCACGGTCATCGGTTGAAACCTTTCGCCGTCGGTGACCAGACCCTTGACCAGTGGGGCGAAATCGGCCCGGGTCGGACGGCCTTTGATCCGCACCCGATAGCACCGCACCCAACCGGTTGAGGGCAATTCCAGTTCGCGTTTGATGCCGCCGTCGTTGGTCAATAACAGCAGACCTTCGGAATTCAGATCCAACCGCCCGACCGGCATAACGCGGGGCAGGTCCGGCGGCAGATTGTCAAAGACTGTGGCCCGGCCTTGCTCATCCCTGGTGGTGGTCACCAGTCCCGCAGGCTTGTGATACAGCCATATCCTCGGGGGTTCAGGGGGCGGCAACGGTTTTCCGTCCACCGTAATACGGTCCATAACAGTGACATTCAGGGCCGGGCTGTCGATGGATTTGCCGTTCACAGCGACGCGGTGCGCCGCAATCATGCGTTCGGCTTCGCGGCGTGACGCTACGCCTGCGCGCGAAAGAACCTTGGCGACCCGGCTGCCGGGAATGCCTGAATTGTGATTGTCGCCTGAAATTTTGGCGATATGGATATCAGCCATGGCAGGCTCTGTAAAGCATTGGCGCGGTTTGCGAAAGTGTCGAATGCGGGATAGGCGCGGTGTATGATCTTTACCTCTTTCATGGATCAGGCACTGGATGCCGCGCGCGCCGCCGAGGCGCGGGGCGAGGTTCCGGTGGGCGCTGTTTTGGTCAGCCCGTCGGGCCAAATCGTTGCTATCGACGGAAACCGCATGCGGGAACGGAATGACCCCACCGCGCATGCCGAAATCCTGGTGATCCGCGCGGCCTGCGCCACCCTGGCCAGCACACGTTTGCCGGACCATGACCTCTATGTCACACTGGAACCCTGTGCGATGTGCGCGGCAGCCATTGCTGCGGCGCGTATTGGCAGGCTGTATTATGGTGTCTCTGACCCGAAATCCGGCGGGGTGGCGCATGGTGCCCGCGTTTTTGCCCATAGCCAGGCACACCACGCGCCCGAAGTTTATGACGGTATCGCGGCCACCGACTGTGCTGCCTTGCTACAGGCTTTTTTTGCTGTCCGCCGGGGAACATAGCCCGTTGCATTGGCCCGGGTCAGAGCGGTGGACCGGGCAGCCAAAGCTCTATGAAAGCCATCCCGACGAATGATGGCCTCATGCCGCGCGGCTTTGTTGTGTCCGTTCCCTCAAAAACGTGCGCAATCTCTGCGATGCGGGGGCCGTGATCGAGGACAGCAGCCTGAGGAAGACCTCTGCGTGCGCGCGTGATGTTCGGTGGAAGCTTTGGTTTGGCCATTCTGTCCGGTCCGCTGGCCTTACATCTGGCAAAGTAGTTTTGATGGTCTGGTGATGCGATTGTCGGTGTTTGCGGGTTGAGGGGTGGTGCCACGCAGGTTCTGCCCGATTGCCGCTATCGCCCGTCGGGCGTTTTGTTTTGGCCAGCCCGAACTATCGGGCGGCGCGTCATCGTGGCATAGGTATTCCAAAGCATTGCTCAATCCCTCAAGCGGTGTTTGGATATCTGCCTGCCCCCGCGTTTTCCCCGGGCTCGCAGGGGTCGATGACGGGCGGCTTTTCGCATGATCCCGTCACGGTGGCGACCGCGCAAGGCATCCCGGTTGGCCTTGCTGGCACAAGCCTTGTCGGCCAATACCCACCTGCGCGGTCGCCTCTTCGATCATAGTATCAAACTCAGGACTTCCGCCCCGGTTCGCAGGTGTGGTGTTTGACAGATGTCGTGTGGACCGTGTCGATAAAGTCTTCCTCGTCCGGGTGGGTAAAGCCGGTGGATGTCATCTTGCGTCCGAGCCGCTCCTGACCCACCGCGCTTGCGTATCGGCACTGAAATGCCCGCTTGGATCGTCGGGCGGATTGTCGGGGGCCTTCGCTTCGGCCCGTGATCCTCGATCTGATGGCAAACCCCGGCCGAAAGATCATCGTGGGTTGCGAAACCGGCAGTGGGTCGTCGCATCGGGCACAGGCGCAAAGAGGTCGAGACCGCAAAACAGCATGAAATCCAACCGCAGTTGAGCGCGCGCGCCAGCTTCGAGTCGCGGGATCCGTATCACTGCCCGATCAGCAGACACTTGAAGCGGACCAGCGGGTCGTAACCCTGACGCCCGATCCCGGAGCACCCCAACCCGCGCTTGCATGTCGGCGAACACCACCGCCAATCCATGAGTGCGTCAATCCTGGTCAGAACGTCGTCTGCACCGATCCGAACCACCGCCTTGCGCAAAAACAGATACATCAAACCACCCCTTAAAGCCTCCCAAAAGCACACCGGATTGACGGTTTGCCCGCAATCCGCTAAATTATGCAGATTACACAGAGGTCGTTTGAAACAACCTTTGACACCCCCCTAGATTGCCCGCAATGAAGCACGAACGGATCAAGGCTGGGCTAGCCGGAGTACGGCTCCGCGATGTAATAAGCGACAACATGTCGCGGGCAACCAGTTGAATAGGCAGAAACGCCCGCAATCGGATTGGCGGGCGCGTGTTCCTGGGTGGGAACGCGTCACGCGCTGGCTAGCATGCCCTTTTCTTGGGCCAGATCACACATCCTGTTCCGCAGCTTTTCAAAGGCCCGCATTTCGATCTGGCGGATTCGTTCGCGGCTGACCCCATATTTGTCGCTCAGATCCTCTAGAGTGACGAGCGTGTCCGACAAGCGGCGCTGGGTCAGGATGTCCTTTTCACGGTCATTCAGAACCTCTAGCGCCCGTGACAGCAATTTTCGGCGCGCATCCAGCTGATCCCGCGCCTCGTAATCCCTGGCCTGATCAGCGTTTTCGTCCTCCAGCCAGTCCTGCCACTGCGTGATGCTCGCGCCTTCTGTACTGACGATTGTGTTCAGAGATGCATCGCCACCGGACAATCGCCGGTTCATACTGACAACCTCGTCCTCGGTCACACCTAGATCAGTGGCGATCTTGGCCACGTTCTCTGGCCTCAGATCGCCTTCCTCCAGTGCGCTCAGCCTGGCTTTGGCCTTACGCAGATTGAAAAACAGTCTTTTCTGTGCCGATGTGGTGCCTAGTTTGACCAGACTCCAGGATCGCAGGATGTATTCCTGAATCGAGGCGCGGATCCACCACATCGCGTATGTGGCCAGACGAAAGCCCTTTTCCGGGTCAAACCGCTTGACGGCTTGCATCAGGCCGATATTCGCCTCGGAAATCACCTCGGCATGTGGTAAGCCATAACCGCGATAGCCCATTGCGATTTTGGCGGCCAACCGCAGATGCGACGTGACCAGTTTATGTGCGGCCTCGGTGTCCTGTTCCTCGACCCAGCGTTTGGCTAGCATGTATTCCTCATTTGCTTCTAACAGAGGAAATTTGTGGATTTCCCGCATATAGCGATTCAATCCGCTTTCTGGCGTTGGGGCGGGCAAGCTTGCATAATTGGCCATCTTCAATCTCTCTGCCTGATATTCAAGAATTTAACACAGGATTACGCGATCACGACGCGCGGCCCTGCAGGTCGTTGCGAACGCACATGGATCAGGAATTCACGCGCTGCAAGGCCTGTGTCTGCGTGGTCACGCGCATGTGCTGTGTGTTACAGTGGTAGAGGGATGGCAAGCCCTCGAATTGATTGGTCTGCAACCTTGCGCAACTGATTCAGCAGGTTTGCCATATCTGCGGGAGGATCGACACGAAATGACATGGGTTCATGCCGCGTGGGATGTTGCAGCCCCAATTCTGCGGCATGAAGCGCCTGACGTGGAAAGGACTGAACCGCCGCGACCGCGTCGGGTGACATGGCCCTGGCCGCTGGTTTGCGTCGTCTCCCATAGACCGGGTCGCCCACCAGGCCGTGACCGGCATAAGCCATATGTACCCGGATCTGATGGGTACGCCCGGTTTCCAGCCAACATTTGACCAGGGTCAGCACCCCGGGTGCTCCGAACTGTTCCACGGAGAGGACCCGCGTCACCGCGTGCCGCCCGCCCTGAAACAGTGCCACCTGTCGTTGCCGGTCGGTTTTGTGCCGGGCCAACTGGGTGGTGATGCGCATAACATTGCCGGATTCAAAGCTGATCCCCCGCACACCTCGTAGTCGCGGATCATTGGCATCTGGTACACCAAAACAAAGTGCCAGATAGGATGGTGTTCTTGTCGATTCGGTGCGCGATCCCGGGCCGTGTCACACCGCCGATACCAGACAAATCCGCACCACAATGGTGCAATAACGCATTTACCAACGTCCCGGATGGCGTTCCCGGTGCAGGATGCACCACCATTCCGGGCGGCTTGTTGACGACAATCAGGTCGCTGTCTTCATACAGAATGTCCAACGGGATGTTTTCGGGGTCGATATGGCTGTCCTCGGCCTCAGTCAGCGAAATTGACACCCGCGCCCCCGCAGTCACGCGCGCCCTTGGGTTCTTTTGGACTACCCCGTCAATCGCCACCGCCCCATCGGCCAACAGCCGGGCCAAGCGGGTCCGCGACAGGGCCGCCGCGTCTGGCACATCCCGCGAAAGCGCCTTATCAAGGCGCGCTGGCGGATCGTCGGCGATCATGAATGTGACAAGGCGTGTGACCATGGATAACCCTGAACTTCCGGAAGAACCGGCGAACCTGCAGTTTCTGCGCCATCTGGTGACGGTTTTGACCGCCGTGATGATTGTCGGTATTCTAACCATCACAACCCTGATTGTCATCCGGTACCACGACCCAGCACCGGTTCTGCCAGATCGGATCGTCCTGCCGGACGAGACGCGCCCGGTGGCCTTTACATCTACGTCAGGCTGGTTCGCCGTGGTTACCGCCGATGATCGCATTCTGATTTTCGACCGCGATGGCGGTCTACTGCAAACGCTGTACGTCGTGACCAACCCGAACTGACACACGCGATCAACATGGTACCGCCTCCCTGGCTTGAACAGGGGACCTCTGGATCCACAATCCAGCGCTCTGACCAACTGAGCTAAGGCGGCACTGTGTAGCATAACATAGCCGACCCGCCCATCGATTGCAAGCGGTCAAAGATCGACTGTTTAGCTTTGCTCGCCCAGATCGACACCAAATGACCGCATCGGCCCGGCCCTACCGGCTGCCAACCAGGCGCGTGGGTGGCCATTTGCGGCGTTGCATCGGCATAGTGCGGATTGAAAATGTCAGATTCCCGTTTTCGGTTCGTCAGTCATCCCTATCATCTATTGATTAGCGTTCGCAATTTCGGAGCCGATTCATTCAGCCTAAACCAAATTGAATATCTCTGCGTGAAAGCGTGATGTTCGGCCAAAGCGTTGATTTGGCCATTCTGTCCGGTCCGCTGGCCTTACCTGACCTTACCAGTGGGCAAAGCGGTTTTGGTGGTCTGGTTATGCGATTGCTGGTGTCTGCGGGTTGAGGGGCGGCTCCCCCACAGGTTCTGCCCGATTGCTGCCATCGCCAGCTGGGCGTCTTGTTTTGGCCAGCCCGAACTATCGGGCATGGTACAGGCCAGATGTAGAGCGCGACGAAAATAATGCCCAATTCCCGACATTCTGGCCCCTATTTTCCGCCGCCCTGCCAGCGGATTGCGCCCTGACCCCGGCGCAGGGGTTCGGGGAGCTGCGGTACCGCCGACCCTGGCATGATGCACCGAACCCCTTGCGGGCGGACGACCTTACAGCGGGTAAAACATCAGGCAAAGCGGTTTTGGTGGTTCGGTTATGCGATTGCCGCTGTTTGCGGGTTGAGGGGCGGTGCCACGCAGGTTCTGCCTGAT
>JACOMT010000065.1:8521-12592 GCA_014623385.1 Paracoccaceae bacterium | reverse complement strand
TCTTGCGTGCCCTGCGGCAGGGTCGGCCCTGCGGCAGCACCCCTGTTTGAGCCAGACCTAACCGATGACTGCCGAGACCACTGTTACCCGCGATTACAAGAGCAGCGTCTTCCTGCCTCGCACCAGTTTTCCCATGCGCGCCGGCCTACCCAAGCGCGAGCCCGAGATTTTGGCCCGCTGGGAGGAGATGGGGCTGTTCGACGAACTGCGCCGGCAGGCGGCAGGACGGGAAAAGTTTATCCTGCACGATGGCCCACCCTATGCAAACGGCCATTTGCACATAGGCCACGCGCTCAACAAAACGCTGAAGGACATGCTGAACCGAACCCAGCAGATGCTGGGCAAGGACGCACACTACGTGCCGGGCTGGGACTGCCACGGACTGCCCATCGAATGGAAGGTCGAAGAGCGTTATCGCCAAGAAGGCCGCGACAAGGACGAAGTCGACCAGGTCGAGTTCCGCCAAGAATGCCGCACCTTCGCCAGCTACTGGGTGGGGGAGCAGACCAAGGAATTCAAGCGCCTGGGCGTGCTGGGGAACTGGGAGCGACCCTACCTTACCATGTCCTACAATGCCGAGGCGCAGATCGTCCGCGAGATCGGTAAGTTTCTGATCAATGGCGGCCTCTACGCCGGGGCCAAGCCGGTGCTCTGGTCGGTGGTGGAGAAAACCGCGCTGGCCGACGCCGAGGTGGAGTATGCTGACCACACCTCCATTACGGTCTGGGTGCGCTTCCCGCTGTGTGAAACTCAGGCCGCCGGCCTGGAGGGCGCGTCGGTGGTGATCTGGACCACCACACCCTGGACGATACCGTCGAACAAAGCTGTCGTGTATGGTGACAACATATCATATGGCCTTTATGAAATCACTGGACGGTCCCAGGAGTGTTGGGCCCGGATCGGGGACCGGTATATCCTGGCCGACAAGCGCGCGACAGATGTGATGCAGCGCGCGCGTCTGGACGACAAAATGTGTCGTCGTCTGTGCGATGTGTCGTCAAAGGATCTGGCCAAGATACAATTGCAACATCCGTTTGCCGGGGCCGATGGTGCCAATGGCGAATGGGACGATATCCGTGATTTTCGCGCCGCCGAGTTTGTGAGCGACGAAGAGGGTACGGGGTTCGTCCACTGCGCCCCGTCCCACGGGATGGAGGAATACGAGCTCTACCGCGACCTCGGGATGCTGGATCAGGTCATCACCCATAACGTTCTGGATGACGGATCCTTTCGCTCTGATCTTCCTTTCTTTGGTGGCAAACATATCCTCAGCCGCAAGGGGGGCGAGGGCGATGCGAACAAGGCGGTGGTCGACAAACTGGTCGAGATTGGCGGGCTGCTTGCTCGTGGCAAGATCAAACACAGCTATCCGCATTCCTGGCGCTCCAAGGCACCGGTGATTTATCGCAACACCCCGCAATGGTTTGCCGCCATTGACCGGGCTGTCGGCGATGGGCAGGACACCTATGGGACTACGATCCGAGAACGGGCTTTGCGGTCAATAGATGAATTAGTGGCCTGGACGCCCAAAACCGGGCGCAACCGGCTTTATTCGATGATCGAGGCACGGCCCGACTGGGTGTTGTCGCGCCAGCGCGCCTGGGGTGTTCCGCTGACCTGTTTCACGAAAAAGGGCGCATTGCCGACGGATCCCGATTTCCTGCTGCGCGACCCGGCTGTCAACGCGCGGATCACCGAGGCATTCGAGGCCGAAGGCGCGGATGCTTGGTATGCCGATGGTGCGAAGAAGCGGTTCCTAGGCAATGACCACAACCCGGATGAGTGGGATCAGGTGTTTGATATTCTCGACGTGTGGTTCGATTCCGGATCGACCCACGCCTTTGTGCTGCGCGACCGGGCGGATGGGACCCGGGACGGGGTTGCCGATGTCTATATGGAAGGTACCGACCAGCACCGCGGGTGGTTCCATTCCTCGATGTTGCAGGCCTGCGGTACCAAGGGCCGCGCACCGTACCGGAATGTGGTCACGCATGGGATGACCCTGGACGAACAAGGCTTCAAAATGTCTAAATCCGTCGGCAACACAATTTTGCCGCACGAGGTCATAAAACGATATGGTGCGGATATTCTGCGTCTATGGGTGGCGCAAACCGACTATACAGCGGATCAGCGGATTGGTCCGGAAATTTTAAAAGGTGTGGCCGACAGCTATCGGCGCTTGCGCAATACGATGCGGTTCATGCTGGGCGCGCTCGCCGATCTGACCAAGGCGGACAGGATGGAGCCGACGGACATGCCACTACTGGAACGCTGGGTGCTGAGCCGATTGGCGGAACTCGACACCCAAGTGTGCGATGGTTATCTGTCCGCCTTCTATTTCGACGTGCGCAAGGACGCGCTGTATTGCGATGGTGATACGCCGCGCCGCCGTGCTGTGCGCAGTGTTCTGGACATCTTGTTTCATCGCCTGACCACATGGCTGGCACCGATTCTGGTCTTTACCATGGAAGAAGTCTGGCTGGAACGTTATCCTGGCGATGACAACTCTGTTCATTTGCAAGACTTCCCTGAAACACCCGCCAATTGGATAAATGATCAACTGATGGATACAGTGGCCCGCGTGCGCCGCGTGCGTCGTGTGGTGACAGCCGCACTGGAGGTTCAGCGGATCAACAAGGTCATCGGTTCCAGCCTTGAATCCGCGCCTGTGGTGCATGTCGCGGACGTGGCTCTGTTGGAGCTGTTGCAGAGCATCGACATGGACGATCTGTGCATTACCTCCGGTCTAATTCTGTCCGGCGACCCGTCCCCGGACGAGGCATTTTGCATTCCGGAAATCCCCGGTATCGGCGTGGTGTTCGAAAAGGCCGAGGGTGAGAAGTGCCAACGCTGCTGGAAAATCCTGCCAGATGTCGGTTTGTACGCCAATACCGGCGTTTGTGGTCGGTGTAACACGGCCCTGGAAGAGATCGGTTTCGCCGCTCCAAGCAGAACCCACGTGGCGGGCTAAAAATTCCTGGTTTCGCGGGGGCATAACGAATGCGCGGGATACGGTTTTCTGGGGCAGGGGGCGTTGAAACCAAGGTGGTGCTTTTGCGCCATGAATGGGCTGGTGGGTTTTTAATCTGAGATGCGAGATTGATTGTCACGCGCCTTGGCCACTGATGTATCGCGGTCAGGAGCCATTCATCATGAACCCCCATCTGATTGCGGTTACCCGGTGGCCCCGGCACATGTCCGGCGGTTGAAGACAAAGCGCCGGGCGACGGGGAGGAAAGGTGGTTGAACCCCAGACCTAGGGTATCAGCCTGTGGGACGGTGCCACAAAAGCGAGGCTTGGTGACCTGACCGGCGATGGCTAATCCCGCGTTCGGGTAGGATCTGTTGCAGTATCCCGGCACACAGCAGATAGGTACTTGTGATCACCAGACCCAACCGCGCCCAGCTTTCCGGGTGAAAATCAACCCAAGCCGCCCAACCGGCAAACCCTGTCCATGTGATAGCAAGCGGCAGGCTGACAATACGCCAGCGGGCGGTTCGGACCGGATGAATAAACCGCAGTGGCAGAAACATCGCCACGGCCAGCGCGGCGACCATGCCTAGGCTGACCCAGAAATTTGGCTTGATGGCAAAAATCACAATGACCAGCATATTCCAGCATCCGGGAAACCCGGAAAAGGAATTGTCGCGCGTCTTCATCCGTGTGTCGGCAAAATACAAAGCACTGGCAAAGGTGATGATCAATAACGCGACCCAACCGGTCCACCCCGCCATCAGACCTGATTGAAATAGGGCAAAGGCCGGAACAAAGACATAGGTCAGATAATCGATGATCAGGTCCAGTAAATTGCCGTCAAATTCTGGCGCATTGGTTTTGACATCGCATCGCCGGGCCAGTGGGCCGTCGATGCCATCCACAAAAAACGCCACCAACAGCCAAAGAAACATGATATCCCATTCTGCTTTCACCGCGGCCAGCATGGCCAGCATGGCAAAAACCGCCCCCGTTGCCGTCAGAAGATGAATGGAAAATGCACGCATTCTCAGTGTCATGAACGTTTCATGATGCATTCGAGCCGCGAATGCAAAGTGAAATCGGGAATTAGGCCT
>JACOMT010000065.1:0-8321 GCA_014623385.1 Paracoccaceae bacterium | reverse complement strand
CAAAACCGGGACGAGCCGTTGCTTTCCCCCTTTGCCCAGGATGCGCAGGGCAGGTGGCAACGGCACATCTGAACGTTTCAACCCTAGTGCCTCGGATATCCGCAGGCCACAGCCATAAAGCAGGGTCAAAACCGCAACATCGCGCGCAGACACCCAAGGCGTCATGGATTGCAACCCGGTGACATCTAGCATGGCCCGGGCGGCGTCGGGCACCAGCGGTCGGGGCAGTTTTTTCTGAAACTTGGGCGCGCGCATCGATAAAACGGCGGTCGCGTCAAACCCGTCACGTTCTGACAGCCAGCGATAAAAGGATTTTATGGCCGACAATTTGCGGGCCAGGGATCGGGAACCGGCACCAGAGGCTCGTACCTGCGCCATCCAGGCCCGCATGTCGGACAGATCAACCGTGCGCAGGGCTACCAAGCCTTCGGCACCGCCGTGATAAGCGGACAGAAAGCTCATGAATTCAACCAGATCACCGCGATACGCTGTGATCGTGTGCTCCGCTCGCCCGCTGAGCGCCTTGAGCGATGCCAACCAGTCGCCCAATGCGTCCTGACATGCGGGGGCAATCAGGCTCATGACAGCCAGTGGCGCATTAACCGTTCAAACACACCAGTAAAAAAGGCCAACAGATCGGTTCCTTGCTGTGGCGTGAACTGATGCGGATCTTCGGACCCCAGCACCAGCAGGCCGGGTAAACGACCGGTACCAAAATCAAGGCATAAACACGCCTCGGACTGGATCGAATCCGCCGACTCGCCGTAAATGTACCTGTCCCCACCTTGAACCTGGCGCAGGATCACGGGGCACAACGGACCGCCAGGCCGGGTCATAAACGCCTCGACAAATCCGGGCTGTGCTACGATCAGCACGTGGTTCAGTTGTTCAATTGCGGTATAGGCATCGGTTTGCACCGATTCCAGAACCAGGCGAATGGAATCAACCCGTAATATATCGGCAACGTCTACGTCCAGGCTTTCCAGAAAATCCTCAAACGATATGGATTCCATCATCCGCAAGACGGCTTTGTGCACCTGATTGGTGCCTGCCAGGTTTTCATAGGCGGCGGCAATCACGCTGCGATGAGTGTTCTCCAAACAATCAAGGCGTGCCGCAAGCCGTTCCATCGCAATCCCACGCAGGTCGACAATATTGTCGCCCATCGCCTTTTCATTGGCGGCAATAAGCGCACGCATCACGTCCGTGTCGTTCAGGATCGCATCGGGTGTCGCGAGAATCGCCTCGCGCATTGTGTCTTCGATATTCGAGCTGCTCATGCCTGACTCTGTTTTTGCCGCTTTGTAGCGTGGACCGGGCGGGAACCTATCTTTTTGAATATATCCGGCCGGGTGTGTACGACACGCGTGATCGGTAGCTTGATTGTCACAGGATTTGCTGACCGGTTCTGGCCCAATCGGCTAGGAAGGCATCCAGGCCTTTATCGGTGAGCGGATGGTCGACCATTTTCTTGATCACCGCAGGTGGTGCGGTGATAACATCGGCACCGATACGCGCACTTTCCAGAATGTGGTTCACATTGCGGATCGATGCGGCCAGAATTTGGGTGTCAAATTCATAGTTGTCATAGATTGCGCGGATGTCCTCAATCAGATCCATTCCATCCAGGTTGATATCGTCAAGACGCCCAATAAAGGGGCTGATGAACGTTGCGCCCGCTTTGGCGGCCAGCAGCGCTTGATTGGCGGAAAAGCACAAGGTAACGTTCACCATGAACCCTTCGTCGGTCAGCGTCTTGCAGGCTTTTAGTCCGGCCCAGGTCAGCGGCACCTTGACCGCGATATTCTTGGCCAGATTGGCTAGCCTGCGGCCTTGTTCGATCATGCCACCGGCGTCGGTTGCGACCACCTCGGCACTGACCGGCCCTGACACAATGGTGGAGATATCTTTGGTGACCTCGATAAAATCGCGCCCGGATTTCATGATCAGCGACGGGTTGGTTGTCACCCCGTCCACCATGCCCAGATCGTTCAACTCGACAATCTGATCAATTTCGGCGGTATCGACAAAGAATTTCATTTGAAACATCCTGTGGTGGGCCGAACTTAGGCCTGCTTGCCTTTACCCCATAGTAGACTGTGCGGGAGCACTTGCCAATGCAGAAATGTTAGCGGGAACAGTATGGCCTCTCCATCGCAGTCAGAGTTTTTTGACGCTGGGCAAAGGTGTGGTGTTCTGACGGCGCAGCCTCTGGACCGTGTGCTGGATTATGCAGCCCCCGAAGGGGGCTGTTGGCTGGGTATGTTTGTCGAGGTGCCGCTGGGTCCGCGCAAGGTGATCGGTGTCGTCTGGGGGCCGGGAGAAGGCGCATTTGATAGCGCGCGTTTGCGCAGGGTGCTCCGTGTTCTGGATGTGGTACCGATGCGGGCCGAACTTCGTACCTTTTTGACACGGGCTGCTGCCTATACCCTGACACCGCTGCCCGCGATGCTGCGACTGGCGATGCGCGCACCGGGGCTTGGCGGCCCGCAGTTGATTCGCAAGGTCTACAGGCTGGGTACCGCGACACCAGAGCGCATGACGGATGCCCGTCGCCGCGTGCTGGACACGCTGCGTAACTATGGCGGTTTGCCCCTCACATTCAAGGAACTGGCCGACGCGGCGGGGGTGACCGGTTCCGTCATCAAGGGGCTGGCAAAGCTTGATGTGATCCGGGAAGAGGATGCGCCCCGCGACACACCCTTTCCCACCTTGCAGCCGGATATGGTGGGAAAAGCGCTGACACCGGATCAGGCTGCTGCGGTGGCGTGTCTGGGGGACGGGCAAAAGAGTGGCAGCTATGGTACAACGTTGCTCAAGGGGGTTACTGGGTCCGGCAAAACAGAGGTATATATGGAGGCAGTTGCCGATTGCCTGCGCGCGGGGCACCAGGCACTGGTCCTGCTGCCTGAAATTGCCCTGACCGCAGAGTTTCTAACACGAATTGAAACCCGGTTTGGAGCGCGTCCAGCGGAATGGCATTCGGGCGTGGCCATGACCGAACGGCGCCGGATCTGGCGGATGGTCGGGCAGGGTGGAGCACAGTTGGTCGTGGGGGCACGGTCCGCGCTGTTCCTGCCGTTTCAGAAGCTCGGCTTGATCATCGTGGATGAAGAACACGACACGGCCTACAAGCAGGAAGATGGGGTTTTGTACAACGCGCGCGACATGGCTGTGCTGCGTGCCGCAATTTGTGATGCCCAGGTGGTGTTGGCCAGTGCCACACCATCGCTGGAAAGCTGGGCAAATGCCGAAGCGGGCAAATATGCCCGGATCGAACTGACCACCCGGTTTGGGTCGGCACTTTTGCCTGAAATACGCCTGATCGATATGCGTGCTGAAGATATACCAGCGGCAAGCTGGATTTCACCCACGCTGCGACAGGCGGTTGAAAGGCGGCTCAAGCGCAAGGAACAGGTTCTGTTGTTTTTGAACCGGCGCGGCTATGCCCCCGTGACCTTGTGTCGGGCCTGTGGTCAACAGATTGGCTGTGATCATTGCGATGCCCGTATGGTGGAACACCGTTTTCTGAAACGGCTGATGTGCCATCAATGTGGCGAGACGAAACCGGTCCCGACCGTTTGCCCGTCTTGCGGGGCCGAGGACCGGCTGGTGCCGGTTGGTCCGGGGGTAGAGCGTTTGGCCGAAGAGGCGGCACAGCTTTTCCCAGAGGCACGGCTGGCGGTGCTGAGCTCCGATCTATTCGGTAGCACCCGCGCCTTAAAAGCAGAAATTGTGCGCATTGCCGAAGGTGAAGCCGATATTATCATCGGAACCCAGATGGTGGCTAAGGGCCACAACATTCCCCTGCTGACCCTAGTGGGGGTGATCGACGCTGATTTGGGTCTACAAGGTTCGGATTTGCGGGCTGCGGAACGGACATTCCAATTGATGCGACAGGTGGCCGGGCGCGCGGGGCGGGCGGATAAACCGGGGCTCGCCCTGTTGCAAACCCATCAGCCGGATCACCCCGTCATCCGCGCGATCCTGTCCGGTGATGAAGACGGATTTTGGCGGGCCGAGGCTAAAGAGCGAAAGGCGGCGGGTGTGCCACCCTATGGCCGAATGGCGGGCATTATCCTGAGCGGAACAGACGCCGCACAGGTTTTTGATCTGGGCGGCATGCTGGCCCGCAACGACATGCCTTTGCGCCAGATCGGGGCCCAGATTTTTGGCCCGGCACCGGCACCGATTGCGCGTGTGCGGGGGCGACACCGGGTTCGTCTGTTGATCAAGGCGGGCAAAGGTGCCCCGCTGCAGGACGCGATTACCCGCTGGTTGGCACCGGTCAAACTGCGCAGAGATCTGCGGCTGTCCGTCGATATCGACCCACAGAGTTTTGTGTGAACACAAAATCGGTGCTTCTTGCCCGATGGTACATTTTACAGCTGTTGTTGGTCGCCGGAAAGCCATCGACTCTGACTGTATGAAATTTGCCGTTATCGCCGACATCCACGGAAACGCCTTGGCCCTGCGGGTGGATACTGGCGGACATGGACAAGACCTCTACATAAGTGGGGGTGCGGACAAACCATCAAGCCCAGTATGCTCTTGGGAGGCGTTCAGGGGTGGTTTGATGCACCTGTTGTCGCGTGCAGCGGGCGGATTCGGCGCAGACGACTGTCTACTGATCGGGCAGTGGCACCCCGAAGCTGGCGCGCGCCATCAACTGCGGTTGGATTTCATGCTTTTTTGCGGTCTCGACCTCTTTGTGCCTGTGCCCGATGGGACGACTCATTGCCGTTTTCGCAACCCACGATGATCTTCTGGCCGGGGGTTGCCGTGCTCCGCAAGACCGGGTTGAAGAGGAGGCCCCCGACGATCCGCCCGACGATCCAGAAGTGCATTTCAGTGCCGACACGCAAGCACGTAGGTCAGGAACGGCTCGAAGTGTATGCTGGGCTACGAAGATGACATCTAGGCGGCGTTGCCCGCCCGGACGAGGCCCGGACGAGGAAAGTTTCATTGACAGGGTCTACACGAGCATCTGCGAACCGGGCCGGGAGCCCCCGGGTTCGATACCATGGTCGAAGGCGCGAACGCGCGGGCGTGTATTGGCTGACAAGGCCTGTGCCAGCAAGGCCAACCGGGATGCTCTGGCGCGGTCGCCACCGTGACGGGATCATGCGAACGGCCGCCCGTCATCGACCCCTGCGGGCTGCGGAAAAACGCGGGGGCGGCAGGCTGATTTCCAAACGCCGCTTGCGGGATTGATCAATGCCTATGCCACGATGAAGCGCCGCCCGATAGTTCGGGTTAGCCAAACAAAACGTTCGACTGGCGATGGTGGCGATCAGGCAGAACCTGTGGGGAGCCGCAAACAGCATCACCCGCAACCCGCAAACACCGGCAATCGCAAACCAGACCACCAAAACCGCTTTGCCCGATGTAAGGCCAGCGGACCGGACAGAATAGCCAAATCCGGGCTTCCGCCGAATATCACGCGGTCACGCAGAGGTCTTGAAATGGCTTTTCACCCCAAAAACTCCGATATACGGCAAGTACTGCCGCCTCTATATTTTGTTGAAGGTGGTAGCAATATATACAAGCGAGAGGGTGGGGAGTCTAGCGTTCTCGTTTGGTTCTGCTTACTCATATGGTCCGAGAAATCGAACTCCGTTGAAGTGGATCAAGTGCGATGGCGCGTCGGCTACCCAAACGTCAGTTTCCCACGCGATCTCGCCGAGATAACGCCCCATCAAAGACCGATCTGGAAAGGCTGTCACGTATACCAACCCGGCTTTCGAGTCCTTAAAGAGTTCAGCAAGCTCTGCATGGCGTTTGCCGTCAACTGGACCGTGGCTGGTAACGGCTTCAACCAGCAAGAGCCAATCACGCTCTACGAAGTGTAAAACAACGTCGGGCATTTTCCCGTGGGTATCAACCTCAACACCCAGCCTCTGCAGTAAAGGTTGGTCAAAATATCCCAGCTTCTCGCCTGTGTCACCAGCGTAAACCAGTTGGCTACCGGGAGCGAAGCGCGGGGCGAAATCCTCTACAATGGCCTTGATAAGCGCGCTGTGCGCGCCGGAGCTGATTTGCATGGATTTGGCCGTCTGCAAGCTGCACCGGCACCATCGCCAGATTTCTGGCTTTGGCGTACTGATCGGCAAGCGTTTGTCTCTCGTCAAGATACGCGGCCAAGGCATGGTCCCAAGTTTGCTGCCCCCACTTGTTCAGGAGTTCCAAAGCTTCCGGGGCGATCTGATAAACAGCCTTTGGACTGTTCACAGGCCTATCTGGTTTGTCAGGGTTGTAAAGGGCTAAACCTGCATCAACAAACTGATGCATGGTCTGACGGCGGATAGTTTCACGGGTATTGGGGGCGTACTCTTTTCCATAATGCTCCCGTGCCCAATCCATGATTGGCGTGATCCCTATCAATGAGGCAGAAGCCTCATTCCAGGATTTGGTTGGCTGCAGGTCAAGTATTGCCAGCAAGCAAAGCGCAGAGCGTTCGTTTTGCTGGGCGCGGGGAAGCCCTAGTAGTTCCAGGATTTGGAGTGCGTCGGTGGTATGAATAGAGGCGTTCATTCGAGTTTTCTTATTTTCTTGTCAATAGCTTCCTGGCTGCAGGTACTGCAGCCCATCAACCATTCACCAAGATTTTTCAAGGTGGCAAGGTTGGGATAGGTTAGCTGCCGTAGGTCAGTGGCGTTTACTTGGGTATGGCCGTTGAAACTGCGGAAATACGTATCCACCGCCGTAGAGTTCAGATAGGCCACCAGACCGAAAGCAACCGCTGGTTCCAGGCTATGTTTTTTACAGTGAAAGACGTTTAGATGATTTTCAAAGCCGATAGTTTCCGCCCCTGCAGTGTCTTCTGGTGTCAACACGTTGGCACGTACCCGGCGACGTTCTTCCTTTGCTGAGAAACGTCGTACAATGGCATAGTACCCATTCGGAAATAGCCCTTTACGAGTTTCCGAATTACTGGCTATTGCGTTGTTTTTCTTGAAATTTGCCTTCGGCCAACAAGTACCGTAGTTAACAAAGTGTGCCGGATAAAGCAAAGGAACGCTTCCTTCGCCGCTCTCCTTCCTTAAGTGCGCTTTCAAGCGAAAATCTACTACCGGCCCCGTCGATACACCAACGCCCAACGCGTCAAGCGGGTGCGTCGCAAAGGACGGCAACCCGATCTCTGAAGCTTTCCCTGTTACCGGAATGTGAATGAAGCGTTCGGGATTGTTCTCTCTTACCAAGTCAGAGAACGGCCAAAGGCGAGATGACAAGTCCGAAAAGCTCGCATCCATAGATGACGAAACCGTAACTTCTCCCTGTGTGCCGTGTTTCTCAAGGTGGAGAATTACATTCTCCTGCAGCACCTCATCACCATTGAAGGCGGTGTTTCGCTTCTCGAAAATGTGGATGTGCCAGATAGCGGCCTCTGATAACATCATGTCCCGGAAGGGGCGATAATACGGGCCATTGCAGAAGCTGCGCGGGATGATGGCTACTAGGTGTCCCCCTGGCTTCAACATCGCCAACGCCAGAGCAACAAACCCGCTATACAGATTGACGGTTTCAATGCCTGTGCTGCGAAGCAACCCTCGCTGATCTGACTTGGAATTGATCTTCTTGTAAGGCGGGTTGAGCACAGCGCAGGTGAAATGGTGTCGGCTCAAAAACAGTTCGTCAACGGCATGAGAGATGAAGTCACCACCGATGATTTCATAGGTTACATCTGTGAAGCTCTCTAAAGATTGCCTTAGCTCTGAATGTAGCGCTTCGTCTAGCTCGTAGGCGACCACCTCGCAATCTGCAGCGGCCCTTCCTGCGGCTAGAACCCGACTAAGAAACGCTGAACTGAGCGAGCCAATGCCCGCTCCGGGATCGAGTACCCGGATAGGGCCTTTATCTGGCACTGGGAGCAGATGCGCCATGAACTGGGCAATGCTCATTGGTGTCATAAACTGCCCCAAGGCCGATTTGTGATTCCGTTCCACGCTGTTGGCCACGGCTTGGCGGCGAACCTCAATTTCGGCAAGTGTGCTTAGCATATTGTTATTTTACCTCGATTTTTCTTATCACCAAGCAAACGGAAAAAGCTAACTGGCACCACATAGCCGCGAAAGATCAGCCCATCCGTGGCCTTTGCGGCGGTCTAAGTTGTGACAAGTTACGCCCCACGCCCTGCTAGCGTTTGTGAACCGCCCCGGGTTTACCGGAGAAAGATCTCTGTGTGACAGGGTGATGTTCGGCGAACGCTTTGATTTGGCCATTCTGCCCGGCCCGATGGCCTTACATCGGGCAAATCGGTTTTGGTGGTTTGGCCATGCGATTGCCGGTGTTTGCGGGGTGAGGGTGATCTTGTTTGTGGC
>JACOMT010000064.1 GCA_014623385.1 Paracoccaceae bacterium | reverse complement strand
GGTCCGCTCCGGAACCGGAAAGCACCATCTGGCCACAGCCCCTGGTGTGGCCGCCGTCAAGGCGGGCAAAACGGTCTACCGGGCCCATCCCCTGGCGGAAGCTGATCGAGGCTTTGGTCAAAGCCGATCACGAAGGGCGGTTGACGGAACAGCGCACTTGCATGCGCGAACTGCGCTGCTGATCGTCGACCAGACCGGATATCCGATGATCGCCAATGTGAGGTGCCAACCTGTTCTGCCACCCCGTCAATGCACGATACGAAAAATGCGCTGATTGTGACGCCAATCGGGGCTTCGCGGAATCGGCCGACGTCATCGGCGATCCCGTCGTTGCAACCGCGTTGTCGGACAGGCTCCTGCACCGCGCTGCCGTCGTCCAGATCGGGGGCACAAGTTACAGGTTACAGCGGCTACGCGGATCTCGTTGCTGGGCACCGTCAGGGCAAATGCACCAATCACACCGCCACCGCCGCCCAAACGCCGTGGCCGCCCCAAAAAGGAGCCCGCGAAGCAACGGCATTGATACGACGTGGTCGATGATGCGCCCGCACCGCCCAACATCACCTCGGATATCCCGGAAAAGGTCAGCTCGATCAGATCTTCGCCGATTTTGCCCAGGGCGATGGGGACCCGAGCGAACCAGCGGGACAGACGCAGAACGACTATGCGACCCGTGTGCCAGCTGCGTCCCGGATCGGTCAATGTTCAGAGTTCGGCGGCCATATCCGCGCGGATGGTGGGTGTCATCTCACTCACGGCTGTTGGCCGTGCCTGCCACCCCGGACATTGCCACCATCAAACCGACCTACCACAAGGCATCCAATTCCGCCAGCAGGTTAAACAGCGGTGCGCCCCATTCGGCGGCAACGGCACCAAAACTGGTTGGGGTGGCACCACTGACCATAAGTGTCGGCGGCCATCAGCAGGGGCACATCGGGTTCGGCAAGCGTTGCCAGGACCGACATTTTCGGGCACAGATCGGCCTCTTGCAAAACCACTGCGTACCCCCAGTCGTGGCATCAGCGCAATATCGCTGATGTCCTGGGTTGTTGTCCCCAATGCAGGTACTGACCATGTGCAGGGTCCGGGATTCCGAAACGGAAGGCGGCAACAAGGGCCGGAACCGAAACACCGTTTGTTCCTGCGGCTTTGGCCAGCGCAGCGGGATCAATCCGGGCCGAACCCGACGCACGCATGATCGCTCGGGTACCGTGTATCGGGCAGGGTACCGTGCTTTACCTGTCCCCGGGCAAGTGCGGCCTCAACCAGCATCATCGGGCGCAACTGACTGATTTGACGTAAAATATGACCAAGCTCACGCAGGAAATCCGCCCAAAGCTATTCGACGCATGGCAGGTGTCCGGCCCTGCGAATGACGTAGCATGCCGACCCGGGATCAATCCCACGGTTTCGCGCACCGGAACCGGCAGGGCAGGGACCCCTTCATCCCTGGGAATCCCCATAGATGGCAGGCGCAGGCTGGCCATCGAGCGATGGAAATCGGTGCCGGATATCGCCGCCGAACAGATCGGATTGGCGTTCGATTCCGCCTGCCACCACCGCCGTGATTCCCTGATGCCGATTTTGGCGTCTATGTTCGACAGAAGAACCATGGCCCGAACAATGTCCAGCCGTTTGACGACAAGCTTTTGTGCAATCGTACCTCCAATTGAGAGACCGGCAAAGACACAAGTTACGGACATTCAGTTAGTTCAGCACGCGTTCCACATCGCACACCAACGCCCTACGATGCCATAGGGCGGCGGGTAGCACCGAGGCCATATCCCCCGTTCCCATACCGGACCAGTTTCAGACCGTCAGGCAGATGGGGTAGTACCGAATCCCACAGCCGCATGTCGGCTCCCGGAGGTTGGAAAATACGACCGGCACACTATGCAGGCCGCCTGACGTTGCCAAGCGCTGCCATGTTCATGTCCAACCCTACTTATCCTCACCGAATTTCCGGTGCTTTATCCCGTCGGGGATGTTATTGGGTGGCCAATGTCGCCATGGCCCGCGCGAACACAAGCTGGTCGACATTCCCGCCCGTTGTGACCGCAATCACCGACGGACCGTCGATGCTGTCACCATGAAACAGTGCGGCGGCCAGGGCCACCGCTCCGCCCGGTTCCAACACGATTTTCAGCCGCTGCCATGCCAAAGCCATGGCGCGCAGGGCCTCATCCTCGGTCACGACAATCCCCGGACCGCACAGACGCTGCATAACCGGAAAGGTCAGAACGCCGGGCGACGGGGTTACAATCGCGTCGCACAGACTACCGCCATGCCGGGTGTTGGTTTCAACATCACCACTGGCCAGGGACCGTGTCCCATCGTCAAACCCTTCGGGCTCGACTGGACGGGCCCGCAGACCGGGTGCTGTTTTTTCCAGGGCCAGGGCGATTCCCGATGTCAACCCGCCACCGCCGCAACACACCAGAACATCGGCTGTTTTAATCCCGGCCTTTTCGGCTTGTTTTGCAATTTCCAATCCAGCTGTGCCCTGACCGGCAATCACTTGGGGATCGTCATACGGACGGATCAGGGTCAGACCCTGTTCCTCGGCCAGTTTCTTGCCAATTCCTTCACGGTTTTCCCCGTCGCGATCGTAAAGAACCACTGTCGCGCCCAGATCGCGAGTGTTCGCGATTTTCAGCTCAGGCGCGTCCGAAGGTATGACAAGTGTCGCGGGGCAACCGTATTCGCGAGCAGCATAGGCAACGCCCTGGGCGTGATTGCCGCTGGAAAAAGCGATAACGCCCTTTTCCCGTTTCTGCGGTGACAAGGCAGAGATTGCCGACCACCCGCCGCGAAACTTGAAACTGCCCGTGTGCTGCAGGCATTCGGCCTTGATCAAAACCCGCCGTTCGGCAATCTTGTCCAGAAAGGGTGAGGTCAATAGCGGCGTTTCCCGCACCACAGGGGCCAGCCGATCAGAGGCGGACTGGATCAGCTCAAAATTGGACATTGCAGACCTTTCATTGGACGACGCGGGGTAGCGTCAAGCAGCTGGGTGACCTAGACACCGGCGATGTCGGGGATACCGCTCAAATCGGGCAATATATGTGCCGGAGTCCAGGGCAGGCGGTCCACCGGCTCTGCGGCCCGGTTTACCCACACGGTCTGAAACCCGTAACCCGCGGCTCCTGCCGCATCCCAGCCGTTTGACGACGCGAAAAGGACATTGGTCGGTGCACAGCCGAACCGCTTCCCCACCATGTCGTAAACGCGCGAATCGGGCTTGAAGACACCCACCTCCTCGACGGACAGAACATCATCCAACAGGTCGGAAATTCCGGCGGATTGGACGGCCCCGTTCAGCATCCCGGGCGACCCGTTTGACAGGATCGCTGTGGTCAGCCCTGCGGATTTCAAGCGTGCCAGCATCTCGGGTGCCTCGGAATAGCAGGCTAGCTCCCAATAAAGATCCAGGAGCCGCTGGCGCAAAGCGGATTGTTCGGTCAGTCCATTGGCGTTCAGGGCCCAATCCAGACCATCGGCGGTCACATCCCAAAAATCCGTGTGTGCATTGGTGATAGCGCGCAACCAGCTATATTGTAGCTGTTTCAGTCGCCAGTCGCGCGCAATGGCTGGCCAGGTATCAGCCAAAGCCTTGTAGCCCGGTTCTGCCGCAGCCTGTCTTGCAGCGGCGGCGACATCAAACAGGGTTCCGTAAGCATCAAGAACACAACAGCTTATGGTTATTGTCATTATGATCCTCCGTATATATGAAAAGTATCAGGCCGTCTCGACCGGTCAAAACAGCGGATTTTATTGCAATACACTTGAGTCTGGTGGTGTCGATCTGGTTGTTGCTCAGCCGCCGGGCCAGAAGCCGACTTTGTGGGACGATATTTNNGTGCCGGGCCTGTGGCATGGTTTCCGACACTGACGCGGGGCCAATCAAGGCCCTGGTGACCTTCACAAGCACCGTGGCGACCAATCATTTCCGCTCTGGTACGGGAGGTGATGCGCCATTAAACGGCTCAATTACGCGGTGCGCCCCAGCCTCGATGCCCTGGATCGCCCGGGCTTCTGTCAACAAAACCAGGACCATCAGGATGCCGCAGATGATCGCCACCGGACGGGCGGGTCAACGCCTGGCGATTGCTGGTCCAGAACTTTTCATGGTCATATATACGTACCAGCTGTGGCAGTGGGGCTGGGCAGGGTTATGAAAATCTCGCGACCGGCACCGCAGAGGTGAATCAAATCTGGTCCGGTTGGGGCATGCCCAGAACGTGATAGCCGCCGTCGACGCGGATGATTTCTCCGGTCGTGCAGGCACCTGCGTCCGAGGTCAGGTAAACAGCCGTGCCGCCCACCGCCTCAAGCGTTGCATTTTGTCGCAACGGCGTATTCTGTTCTGTAAAGCGATAGGTTTTGCGGGCACCGCCAATCGCCGCACCAGCCAGCGTTTTCATGGGTCCCGGAGATATCGCATTGACCCGAATACCGTCCGGTCCCAGATCGTTGGCCAGATACCGCGTTGTTGCTTCTAGCGCGGCTTTGGCCACGCCCATGACATTATAGTTCGGAACCACCCGGCTGGACCCCTGATAAGTCAGCGTGAGCAAGGTTCCCCCGTTCTCTTTCATCATCGGATAGGCGCGGCGTGCGACCTCGATAAACGAATAAGTACTGATATCCATTGAGTTTTTAAAATTGGCCCGCGTCGTGTTCAGAAACCGTCCGGTCAATTCGGATTTGTCTGAATAGGCGATAGCGTGCACGAGAAAGTCGATGGTTGGCCAATGGGCGGCCAAGGCAGCAAACCCCATATCCAGGGCTGCATCGTCGGTTACATCCATGTCCATCGTTACATCCGAGCCGATAGAAGCCGCCAGCGGCTGCAACCGTTGGCCAAAGGCGGCACCCTGATACGAAAACGCAAGCCCTGCACCAGCTTCGTGAAACGCTTTTGCGATTCCCCACGCAATGGACCGATCATTAGCGACGCCCATGACCAACCCGCGTTTCCCATGTAGTGTATTGTGCATTCTGTTGTTATCCATGGTATTTCGAAAGGATCATTGATCCGTTTGTCCCACCAAAGCCGAAACTGTTGGTCATCACACTGTCCAAACCGGCGTTTTTAATCAGCTCAGTCGCGATTTCCCCTGCCTTCAGTGCAGGGTCCAGCGTTTCCACGTTGATCGATGGCGCGATAAAGTCATCCTTGAGCATCAGAATACTAAAGATTGCTTCGAGCGCGCCGGCGGCACCTTGCGCATGGCCGGTCATCGATTTTGTCGAACTGATCAGCGGCTGTTTTCGGCCTTCGAATACGCGGCGAACCGCTTCGACCTCGCCGACATCGCCCAACGGGGTCGAGGTGCCGTGCGCATTTATATAGCCCACGCTGCGATCATTTGGCAGCGTGGCCATCGCCGTGCGCATCGCCCGTTCCCCGCCTTCGCCCGACGGGGCCACCATATCATGACCATCTGACGTGGCGGCATATCCCGTCACCTCTGCATAGATTTTGGCACCGCGCGCTTTAGCATGTTCTAGATCTTCCAACACGACCATTCCGCCCCCGCCCGAAATAACGAACCCGTCGCGGTTTTCGTCAAAGGCGCGGCTGGCACGCCAGGGCGTGTCGTTGAATTTCGACGACATCGCCCCCATCGCGTCAAAAAGACAGCTGAGCGTCCAGTCCAGTTCTTCCCCACCGCCACCGAACATGATGTCTTGTTTGCCCAGCATGATTTGCTCAGCCGAGTTGCCAATACAATGCAAGGATGTCGAACAGGCACTGGTGACCGAATAATTGATGCCTTTGATTCCATAGGCTGTCGCTAGGTTGGCCGAAATAGTTGAACACATGCATTTTGGCACGGCAAATGGGCCAATGCGTTTGGTTGCACCGGTTTTTAGCACGGTCTGATGCGCGGCAAGCATCGCACTGGTCGACGGGCCGCCGGAACCTGCGATCAGACCAGTACGCGGGTTTACAACATCAGCGGGTTCCAAGCCCGCATCGGCAATCGCCTGTCCCATCGCAATATGCGCATAAGCCGCGCCAGGCCCCATAAACCGCAGCGTGCGTTTGTCGATAAATTCGGTCAGGTCGATATTCAGACTGCCAGAAACCTGGCTGCGAAAGCCGTGTTTGACCATCTGTTCGTTGGCTTCGGTCCTGGAGGTTCCCGCACGCAGGGACGCGCCAACCTCGTCCGCATTGTTGCCAATGGATGAGACAATGCCCAATCCGGTTACCACCACTCGACGCATTGCGGCTTCTCCCTTCGCCCCGGTTCAGCCTTCGGCTGCCGCCAAGCCAACTTTCATATCCTTTACTTTACAGACGGTCTCATCATCCGCCTCAACACGACCATTAGCAACGCCCATTTTCAGACGTCGATCAATGACACGAGTAAAGTCGATGTAGTACGACACTTTCTTGCGGTCGGGACGGACCATGCCACTAAGTTTGACCTCACCGACGCCCAGGGCAAATCCCCGACCCTGCCAACCGCGCCAACCCAGATTGAAGCCGGTCAATTGCCACAATCCATCCAGCATCAGGCATCCGGGCATCACCTTGTTGCCCGGAAAATGACAAGGAAAAAACCACAGCTCGGGTGTGATGTCCAATTCACCGACGATATGACCCTTACCATTTGCGCCGCCATCGGCGCTGACATCTGTAATCCGGTCCATCATCAACATCGGCGGCTCAGGCAATTGCGCATTGCCAGGACCAAAAAGCTCGCCTCGGGCGCATTTCAACAGCGCCTCTTTGTCAAAGCTGATCGGGAATTGGGCCATGCCTGCGCATCTCCTGCGATTTGCATTCGGTCTGTAAACTTTGCCCCGTCTATCACCGGATCAAAGGGTCCTGCAAGGGCAGCACGGCAAACTGACATGTCGAGCCAAAATCCCCTGTACGCTTCATTTTAAATTGAAACCAATGGTTTTGAGACCTTATATTGTCTGTCGATACCACATATGAGACCAAAATGGTACCGCAAGTCACCGATAACGTAACCAGTTGGCTGTCAGTTGGCGGCCTTCGTCCGACCCGGCAACGTCTGGCCCTTGCTGAATTGCTGGTTAGGGATGGGAACCATCGGCACGTGACAGCGGAAAGCCTGTTTGAGGCGGCCAAATATGGCGGCGATGCTGTTTCATTGGCCACAGTTTACAATACCTTGCGCGCGTTCTGTGATGTTGGACTGTTGCAAGAGGTCACGGTCAATGGGTCAAAGAGTTATTTTGACACCAATACCCATGACCACCCGCATTTCTACTGGGAAGACGATGGCCGTCTGTCCGATGTGCCGTTGGACCAATTGGTCATCACGCGCCTGCCGGACGCACCACAAGGTGCCGAAATCGTTTCGGTTGATGTGGTGGTCCGGCTGCGCCGGACGTAATCCGCCCGACGTCTAAAACCACTGTCCTGACCACATCAGCCCCAAATCCATCAACTGTCACGAATGCCATTCGAACGGTGTGAAACTGTGCCAGCGGAACGTACCAACAACAAAATCGACCCCGAGACAAGGAACAAACCGCCCCATGTAATATTGTGGTACCAAGGACAGGCAAAGGTATTGAAACCTTCCTCCCAAAAATCGGTGACCAGACAACCGCCTCAAGCTTGGTTTAGCCTTAAAAATTGAACGGCGGGTGATCTTGGAACTGGCCTTGGGAATGTGTTTCCCGTACCGTCAGCACAGGCAGCCACAGAAATTCGGTTGTTGAATCTTTTGGATTTCCCTGTGATTGTCGTGACGGCTGTGCCGTGCTAGGGTATAATATCTCAGACCGGTCCAGATGCACGGCTTCCAACGGCACCACGTTACGGTGGACGTTCAGGTGAACGGCATAAAGGTCAAAGCGGGGCATCTCGCTGCTCTTCAATGCGAAAGGGGAGGTATTTCGCCAACCATACGGTTACCACAGAACGGAAAAACATGTATTCGGTGCCAGAATCGTAGAACGACCAGATGGAAACGGGTCATGCTGTCGACATCGCTTTCGATAAAGATCAATGCGACCGGATTGCCGGACATTGGCTTATTAAGTGAGCCGTATTGCATACTTATTTCCCCAAGCTTGAGTTTACAGCAGATGTGACACAAGAACAAATTTAGTTCCGTGTGCATTGCAAGCCTTCACCAAAGACATTAAGATGTGCGGGCCTGTAACCCCCGGGAGGATCGGCCTTGGCCCCGAAAAAGCTGTATACCAGGACGTATGGATGCCAGATGAACGTCTATGACAGCGAACGTATGTCCGAGGCGTTGGGCGGTCAGGGTTACGTCGACACGCAAACACCCGAGAATGCGGACATGATTTTGCTGAACACCTGCCATATCCGCGAAAAGGCCGCGGAAAAGGTATATTCTGAACTTGGCCGCTTCAAAGGGCTGAAAGCCGCCAAACCAGACCTGAAAATTGGTGTTGCAGGATGTGTCGCCCAAGCCGAAGGGGCCGAGATCATACGGCGCCAGCCGATGGTTGACCTAGTCGTCGGCCCGCAAAGCTATCACCGTTTGCCTGACATGGAAGCACAAGTGCAGACCGGCATCAGGGTTCTGGATACGGATTTCCCGGAAGAGACCAAATTTGATCGCCTGGCAAAACGCCCCAAGGCAATGCGTGGGCCGACTGCTTTTCTGACGGTGCAGGAAGGGTGTGACAAATTCTGTACCTTTTGCGTGGTGCCGTACACGCGCGGGGTTGAGGTGTCGCGCCCGGCAGAGCGCGTACTGGCCGAAGCGCGAGATCTGGTGGACCGGGGTGTGCGCGAAATCACCCTACTGGGCCAAAACGTAAATGCCTATCATGGCGCGGGGCCGGACGGGGCGGATTGGTCGCTGGCACGGCTGATCTGGGCCTTGGATGAGATTGACGGCCTGGAACGTATCCGCTTCATCACCAGCCATCCGAATGACATGAGCGACGATCTGATCGCAGCTCATGGCGAATGTGCCAGGTTAATGCCCTATCTGCATCTGCCAGTTCAGTCTGGATCTGACAAAATCCTGAAACAAATGAATCGCGGCCATACAGCGGAAAGCTATGTCAGGTTGATCGAACGCATCCGCGCGGCCCGACCCGATATCCTGTTGTCAGGTGATTTTATCGTCGGTTTTCCCGAAGAAACAGAGGCCGATTTTCAGGATACGCTCGATCTGATTTCAGAGGTCCGATATGGCCATGCCTATTCCTTCAAATACTCGGCGCGACCAGGGACACCCGCAGCGGAACGGGTTCAGGTTGACGCGGACCAGGCCAATGATCGCTTGCAGTGCTTGCAGGCACTGATCAGACGCCAACAACGCGATATTCAGGATACAATGGTCGGGCGCGAGCTGTCTGTTTTGTTCGAAAAGCCGGGCCGGAAAACGGGACAGATGGTCGGAAAATCCGAATATATGCACGCCGTTCATGTTGAGGACGAAACCCTGGCACGCGGTGATATCGCGCCAGTGAGAATCGTTGCTTCAGTGTCGAATTCATTGTCAGGGGAGCGTATCTAGTCCAGTTCCCGGTCTGGTATGAGGCATCGCTGGGTAGCGTGGCCAACTTCGCCTTTCTGCGGCGACTGTCTGGAAAAGGCTTTGTCGCACAAATCCCGCCAAGTAATCACGTTATTGCATCCAATGTGATAGCCGGATGCCATGAGCAAGGCCGCTGCATAATGTGGAAGATTATGGACAAACCATCAACCCGGTATGCTCTTGGAAGGCATTCAGGTGGGGTGTGATAGATCTTTTGTTGTGCGAAGCGGTGGTTCGGCAAAGATGACGGTCTGACCAGGATTGACACACTCATGGACTGACGGTGGTGTTCGCCGACGCGCAAGCGCGGGTTGGGGTGTGCCGGGATCGGGCCCCAGGGTTATGATCCGCTGTCCGCTTCACGTGTCTGCTGATCGGGTAGTGGTACCCCGAAGCTGGCGCGCGCGGCCTCAACTGCGGTTGCGACCCCAACCTCTTTGCACCTGTGCCTGATGAGGCGACCCATTGCCGTTTTCGCAACCTGTGATGATCTTCTGGCCGGGGGGTGCCGTCAGATCGGGGATCACGGGCCGCAGCGGAGACCATCGACGTCATCGCCCCAGCAACCATTCCAGTGCCGACGCGCAAGCGCGATGAGTCGTCATGAAAAGCTCAAAGCGTACGCCGGGCTACGAGGATGAAATCCAACGGCTTTACCCGCCCGGACGAGGCCCGGACGAGGAAAGTTTCATCAACAAGGTCCACACGGGCAACTGCGAAACACCACAACTGCGAACCGGGCCGGGAACCCCCGGGTTTGAATACCATGGCCGAAGGGGCGAACGCACGGGCGGGTATTGGCCGACAGGGCCTGTATCATCAAGGCCAACCGGGATGCCCTGTGCGGTCGCCACCGTAACCGGATCATGCGAAAAGCCGCCCGTCATCGACCCCTGCGGGCTTGGGCAAAATGCGGGGGCAGGCTGAACTCCAAAAGCCGCTTGAGGGATTGAGCACTGCCTATGCCACGATGAGGCACCTCTTTAACCTGCACCGCACCCGATAGTTCGAGCTGGCCAAAACAAAACGCCCGACTGGCGATGGCGGCAATCGTACAGAACCTGCGTGGCACTGCAAACAGGATCACCCTTAACCGGCAAACACCAGTAATCGCATAAAATCAGACCACCAAAACCGCTTTGCCCGATGTAAGGCCAGCGGACCGGACAGAATAGCCAAATAAAAACTTCCACCGAGCATCACGCTGTCACGCAGAGATCTTTGAGCGGTTGCTCCGCAAGGCACGGAACCACGCAACCGACTGGCTTGCTCCATCGCGTCCAAGGCACGCTGTTGGTTCGGGGGCACGGCACAGGGGTGATCCAGAGGCCTTCTCTGACCCGGCAGGTGTGGCCCACCTTGGCCAGCCTGACACCGTGTGCCCAGCATATCCCCTGCCGGGCCCGTGGGACAGACAGGTCAGTCCAGGGAAAGAGGGAGCCACCCGTCACCCGATTTGCACAAAAAGCCTCTAGATCAGCTTAGCCCTGTTTTTTTAACAAGCAGCAGTCGGGGATTATGCCAGCACTGTTCCTTTGCTCATATATTCACGGAGATATCAAGGTCGTTGACCATGAGCTTGCCATCGGCTATCATGAATGGCAAAATTCGGCCGGTTGTTACGACGTTGTAATCATAATATTCCGCAAAACGATCATTGCTTAGTATAAATGTATTCTTGCCCTCGTCAGCAAGCCTCATCAGATACTCATCAGCTGCCGTCTTGGCGGGCACAACGTATGTGGATACTTTAGGGCCGAGTAATCGGCCAATGCCGTGGGTGCCTGTATTCAACATGGCACGAATTGACGCATCAAAAACAACGGTGACCTTGAAACGATCCCTCAATGCCGGTAGTAATGCAGAAATACCTCGTAATCCGATGAATACCTGCCTCTCGTAACAGATATTGTTCCCATCAATCAGAATGTGATCAATTGTTCTGTACTGCTTTTTCAACTCTTCTTGGATGCGTCGCTCTATTTTTGGAATGTTGTTGTCAAGTGTTTGAATCTTTCTTCTTCTATCACCAATAGCCTTATTCGGATTACCAGTACCGAATTTTTCTTCGCATTTCTGGTGAATTACACGCCTTTCATAACTGTTAGCCGCATATTCAAGATTTTGAATGAACTGTTCCGCATTACCGATATCTGCTTCTAGTGCTGCTCGCTTTGATTTCAGGCGTTCGTGCTCTAGCATATGGGGGTGTATCCTGGCTTCAATTCTTTCCAGTTCGGCACTCACTGTAGCAAAATCACTCTCAGACCGCTGTATATCTTCTGTCACACAGGCAAGTCTCCTTTTCGCATTTTCCGGATCGAAGTTCTCGTGTTCAGTAATGCGATCCCGTTCGGCATTAATGTCCGTATCCGCCTCGGACAATGTTTTATTATTAATCATCAGGTCGCGCGTCAATTTGTTCAAACTCATTTCTAATTTTTCCAGCCTGTGCATTGAAATTCTATTAGATATCGGTAAGCCTTTCATGCTAATGTTCTTGTACTCGAGAAAAAGCAGATGCTCCAGGTGCCTCGCCTCGACTTCCTGATCTGTGATCTTTCGAGAAAGGTTGGTTGCGATGTTTTCGAGGCGGTCAACGTTACTCATTGCCTCTTCTGGTACGAACATTTTTGCCGTGTCTCCTTCAAGGTGCTGAGGTGGTCGTCGAGTTGTGCCAAGCGAGACCGCCACCGCTCAAGCGGTTGGAATTCGTATGCTTGCTTCATGCCCTTATCCTATAAAGTTCATTATTGCCGATTGGCATATATGCAGCACAGGGACATTGTCAACTATGGGAAGAATTCTTGGCAGTATAGCCCTGTTGGCTTTGGGTAGCACGGCGAAGACGTCGAGAGTTTTTTGAACCCTTGTGTATCCGGTCTGTGCCATGCGGGTTTTCGATACGGTTGGCACGTCAGGGCGTTCCGCGATGATGATAGCGAGGTGATTTCCGGCGGTATCCCGTCCGCGGGGTGGCCACCTTTCCCAAGGTTCCGGGGCGCGGGACGGGACGGCCCCGGTCGGTCCTCGCCACCCCCTGCACCAGAAGCACGAGACCACAACACCCCCATACACAAAGGGGTGGACACTCCCCTGCCCCGCACCCGGTGCGCTCAGTCGAACCGGACCTGTTTCAGTTTCCAGAGCACGGGGTGGTTTTTGACCTTTTCGTTGTATATAGCCAGATCGGCGGGTGATTTACCGGGCTTGTCACCCGCCCGGAGCGTGATCCCGGTACCCAAGACAGATATCTGCGGCATGCGCCGAAGAACGCGATGGCCTATTGTATCAGCAGTTCGCGCCTTGGGATCCGCCCCAGCGTCCAGCAGCACCGCTGCCATTTCAAGGGTACCACATCTTACCCCATAGCACAGCGGTGCCCAGCCGTGCTTGTCCCCGCACTTCGAGCTCGGCACCGGCCCGAATTCAGTGCTATCACCGTTTCAGGTTTGCCCAATTTCGCCGCCTCATACGCCGCCTCATACAGCGGGATCTACTCGCCTTCTTCAAAAATTCCCATGTTTTTCCCACTCCCCAAATCAGTGATCAGAAAGTGTCATCTTTTAAAATGTGTTTTCAACGCACTGCAACAGGATTGCGCAAAAAAACAGGCTGGATCATCTGGCCGACTGCGATAGAAACTGACGAAGAACGGTTTGTGGCCTTTATGGCGTGCACTTGGGTCCCGTCCAGCACAAGGCGGACAACACTGGCGCGTACCTGGTTGCGTTGGGCCATCGAATTAGATACTAATGGGAAGAATTGGCTCCCAATTGGAAAATGAACTGCTTAACAATCCGGGATTTGAAATATGTTCACGCTATTAAACCGTGGTCCACGCTCTATTCCTTTTCCATCACGCCAGGCAGCAACATCAGCAGTGGATCGTCACAGCGGTCGTCCGTTGTGATATATGAGCTGACCGGATTATTGTTCGGACAGCCTGTTGAGTGTCAACTGTCGTGCTACAGGTGCTTGCCCTGTCAGGCATTGAATATGCCTTTGGTTTCGTCATCCGATACTGTGCTTGGGTACAGGATGTGTTTTGCTCTCTCGCATGGCACCACGACACACCTGCCGGAAGAAACCAAAGACCTCGCCCCCAACCAGTCGTCAGAGAAGACTTTGGCTATCTCAACTATGTGCCGGGCCATGGTTATCGCCGGTTCAATTTTGACCGCAAGGGCGATGGCATGTTGCGCCTGTACAGGGGAAAAGCAGGCATGGCAGCCACGAATATGTCCGGGTTCCCCGCGCCAACGTCATTCAATCCTGTACCCTGAACCGAAAGACCCGAATCAATTCGAATACCGGGCAACGGTGATATGATGACACGGATCACGGAAATGTTACGCATATTTCCGCCGACCCGGGTCGAGCGGTCAGGTGCTGTCGTAATCCCCGTCAGCGCCTTTGAAATCATTGGATTATTTGGTGATGCCCGGATCGAAACCCCTGCTACCCGGGGTGGTTCCGGCCAGGCGCAGGACAGCGTTCGAATTCATTTGCTATTTGTCATTGTCGTCATTATTCTACAGGTATAGAAACGCTGCGAGACGCGGATTTCGATGATAGCGTCTTCAAGGCTCTGGGGCAATCCCGCCCCAGCCTTATCGGAACGCTAACAAAGATAAGGCAGGTGATTACTTTGTATTGGTGGCAACTTGCATATTGGTGGTTCTGGCGTTAAAATCGGCTAGACGATAACCCAAACATTGTCTGGGGCGAAAGAAAATCGCCCCGGATACTAACAACGGAGTACAAACATTCGTGAAGGTTTTGGCGGTTTCGGTTAAACCGCCTCTGGGGCAATCTTGCCCCAACCTCATTGAACCGGCCCGTGCCCATTCCGACGCCATCATGGAGGTCCCCCTCTGGGGTGCTAACCTAGAACGCCCGCCGCCGGTTCGTGCAGACGTTTGAACGCCGACTGTCACAGGCTGTCACAGGAAACAACCCACCCGGTTTTTGGCTATCCGGTCAGCATGTGCCGAATGCTGATCGTACAGGTGCGCCTTTTGTCGCGATTTCTGCTTGGGGATTTGCGCAACTATCCCCATTATCTGCCACGCCGAGAATTCCCCGAATGCCCCCGAATACACCTAAATCTTAGATGAACGCGGATACGACATCGCCGATCAACGGTGTTGGCGACGTGTGTTCTAAAATCATGCAGGGATAACGGGGACTGGCTTCAACTGTCGGTCTTTCAGTGTCGCCTGACAGCAAGGCACCGTGCCGAGCTCGAAAGGCGAGGATCACGTTCTGTTGGTCGATGTTGGCCCTGCCGAACAGGTCAAGCCGACGGTCACCAACATCGGCAGATGCTTTGCGCAAATCGAACGCCGGGCAACGGTGATATACGGTGATATGATGACACGGATCACGGAACCGTTACGCATGTTTCCGCCGACCCGGGTCGAGCGGTCAGGTGCTGTCGTAATCCCCGTCAG
>JACOMT010000063.1:9531-18285 GCA_014623385.1 Paracoccaceae bacterium | reverse complement strand
AGATCGTCGGGGGCTTCCGCTTCGGCCCGTAATCCCCGATCTGACGGCAAACCCCGGCCAGAAGATCATCGTGGGTTGCAAAAACGGCAATGGTTCGTCGCATCGGGCACAGGTGCAAAGAGGCCGGGGCTGCAAAACAGCATGAAATCCAGCCGCAGTTGAGGGCGCGTGCTCCAGCTTCGGGGCACCACTGCCCAACCAGCGGATCATAACCCTGAGGCCCGATCCCGGAACATTCCAACGTACGCTTGCATGTCAGCAAACACCACCGCCAGTCCACTGGTACGTCAATCCTGATCAGAACGTCGTCTGTGCCGATCCGATTCGCGTTCGACACGAACCGCGCCAAAGCAGGTGCATCAAACCACCCCCTGAATGCCTCCCGGTGGCATACTAGGTTGATGATTTGTCCGCAATCCTCCAATTATGCAGAGGTCTTTCAGGGGGCGATACCGCTGATTTTACAGCGATAAATCACGCAAAATATTACGCTTGATCTTGACATTCCGGCCTTTTTCCTGCCTTTTCCCCCTGAATAGGGTTTTCAGGGGGTAGACTCTTCCGTGACCTGGGTCACGCTTGACGATAGTATAATTATACGGCAGCAGATCTGCTCCACGCGGTTCCACGCGGTGCGGTCGTCGCCCGTACCCGGACCAAGTGTCACAGGCCACCGTGTGCCAAGCGAAAGCGGTTCGGCAAGCCCCTGCCGCCCGATACGTTCCGAGTATTCCGTGCCGACACGAGCCCGTGCCCGGTTAATACCAGGGTTCGGGGCTGGTGGCAATCGGGTGTGACTCGGCCAAAGTCCGGAACAGGGTCGCCCGCAACCGTCGAACACCTCCGAACACGTAAACCGGACCGGCGAATCCGCCCGCCTGCCGAACAGCGAAAGCAAACGGGGTAAGGGGGGGCAGCAATCGACACTTTGGATGAAATTCATGCCATCACGCAGATGTCTTAAAGAAGTTTCTCTTCAGGATGCCCAAAACCTGCCGATTTGGTGCCAGCCCATCGGACTACTAATACTGATGACTGCGGCAATGGCCATATCTTTTGCGACATGGTCCGCGCTGTTGAACAATTTTGTCAAAGTAGCCGCCGACTTTGACGGCAGCGATATCGGTGTTTTGCATACAGTGCGTGAAATTCCGGGATTCCTTGCCATCGGTGTAATCGCCATCATCATCTTTGTGCGTGAACAGGTGCTGGCGCTTGTTTCGTTGGCTCTGTTGGGGGTGGCGACGGCCCTGACAGCCTGGTTTCCCAGCTATGCGGGCATTTTGACAATCACAATGCTCAGCTCTATCGGCTTTCACTACTATGAAACCGTGAATCAATCGCTGCAGTTGCAATGGCTGCCCAAGGACCGTGCTGCGCAAATTCTGGGCTGGCTGCTGGCGGCAGGGTCAGGGGCGACGTTGCTGTCATATGTGTTGATCGTACTGTTGTGGAAGCCGCTGAGCTTGACATACAATGCGGTCTACATGGTTGCCGGGGGCGCGACAGCCGCAATTTCAGTGTTTGCGATGATCGCCTATCCCCGGTTCCGTGCGCCCAACCCGCAAAAGCGGACAATAATTATACGCAAGCGCTATTGGCTCTATTACGCGTTGCAATTCATGTCCGGTGCGCGTCGCCAGATATTTATCGTCTTTGCCGGTTTCATGTTGGTGGAAAAGTTCGGCTTTGATGTGGATGAGGTAACTGCACTTTATTTAATTAATCTTTTTGCGAACATGGTCCTTGCTCCTGTGATGGGGCGTGCGGTTAGCCATTTTGGCGAACGCAACGCGCTGGTATTCGAGTATTTTGGGCTTACGGTTGTGTTTTTGGCCTATGGTGGCATCTACTATTTTGGCTGGGGCGTTGTTCTGGCCGCGACACTCTATGTGCTGGATCATTTGTTTTTTGCGTTAGCCCTGGCACTGAAAACCTATTTCCAAAAGATTGCCGATCCGGCGGACATTGCCCCAACGGCGGCATTTGCCTTCACAATCAACCATGTGGCTGCCGTCGGTTTGCCATTTCTTTTGGGGATGCTGTGGCTGGTTTCGCCGGGGGCCGTGTTTTTGCTGGCGGCAGGTATGGCGCTGGTATCGCTGGTGCTGGCACTGTTGATCCCGCGCCATCCCACGCCGGGGCATGAGACAATCCTGGACCGCCTGATCCCGTCGCCCGCAGAACGTCATGAACGCAGAGAACGCAGTTTTTGACATGTTTTGACATGTTTTGACATGTTCGACAACGGACCATTTAATGGGCCATTTTGCGCATGTTTTCCTATGCCCGTGACAAGCACAGCGACAGCTGTCGTCACATTTTGCCTTTGTCGTCGAAGTCGCAAACATTTTGGGGGTCTCTTAACTGGGCAATCCCCGGTCGGTTGCAGCAACTGGTTGTGCCTGTGCCATTCAGCTCTTTCAAGGAGTGTCTGAAGACCCTGTGGTTTTACGCAGGATATGAAAGACCTCTGCATAATTGGAGGGTTGCAAACAAACTATCAACCCGGTATTCTTTTAGAAGGGATTTGATGGACCTGTGTTGGCGCGGTTTGTGTCGAACACGGATCAAGACCGGCAAAGACGACGTTCTGACCGGGATTGACGCACTCATGGGCTGGCGGTGGGGTTCGCCGACGCGCAAGCGCGGGGTTGGGTGCTCCGGGATCGGGCCTCAGGGTTATATGGTCCACTGGTCCGCTTCAAGTGTCTGCCGATCAGGCAGTGGCACCCCGAAGCTGGCGCGCGCCCTCAACTGTGGTTGGATTTCATGCTTTTTTGCGACCCGGATCTCTTATGCACCTGTGTCCGATGACGCGACCCGTTGCCGTTTTCGCAATGTGCTGGTGCAGGGCGGTGTCCACGATGATCACGGGCCGCAGCGGTGCAAAGTGCCGCCCCCGCGCCCCGGCAGCCATTTCAGTGCCGACACGCAAGTGCGGTGGTCAAGAACGGCTTAAAGCCTACGCTGGGCTACAAGATGACATCCAACGGCGTTGCTCGCTTGGATTAGGAAAGCTTCATCGACAAGGTCCACACGGGGCGCACCTGCGAACCGGGCCGGGAGACTCGGGGTTGATACCATGATCAAAGAGGCGAACGCGCGGGCGGGTATGACCGACAAGGCCTGTGCCAGCAAGGCCAAACCGGGATGCCCCGCGCGACCACCGCCGTGACGGGATCATGAACGGCCCGCCCGTCATCGACCCCTGCGTGCCCGGGAAAATGCGGGGGCATGCTGATCCGCAAACGCCGCTTGAGGGATTGGGCAATGCCTATGCCACGATGAAGCACCACCCGATAGTTCGGGCTGACCAAAACACATGCCCGATTGGCGATGGTGGCAATCGAACAGAACCTGCGTGGTGTCACAAACAGGATCACCCGCAACCCGCAAACACCGACAATCGCATAACCAGACCACCAAAACCCGCCTTGCCCGATGTAAGGTCCAGCGGACCGGACAGAATAGCCCAAAATAACAGCTTCCCCCGAACATCACGCTGTCACGCAGAGGTCTTAGGTATTTACAAATAAAACTCGCCTCTCTACAATAATTTCACTTTGTAAGATCCGCTGGGGCGTTTTTGCGTGCCAGCATCATAACCGGGAGGAGTAAACTTAATGGATCGTCGTTCTTTTCTGAAAACATCGGCCATGGGTGGCGGTGCAGTGGCTGCCGCTTCGTTGGCGGCACCAGCTATCGCCCAGGGCAACCGCACGCTGACCATGGTCACCTCATGGCGCCGTGGTTTCGCCGTTTTGGATGATGCCGCCAGCTATTTTGCCCAAATGGTCGGTGAAATATCGGGGGGATCTCTGATCATCGACAAAAAGGCTCCGGGTGAGCTGGTTGGTGCCTTTGAAGTGTTTGACGCCGTTTCGTCGGGTCAGGCAGACCTGTATCACTCGGCAGACTATTACTTTATCTCTCAGCACCCGGGCTATGCATATTTCACCGCTGTTCCGTTCGGCGGCACCGCACAAGAGGTCACCAACTGGTACTATCATGGTGGTGGTGAATCCCTGCATGATCAACTGGGCGAGGTTTTTAACCTAAAGGGCATGCTCGCCGGTAACACAGGCTCGCAATCGGGTGGCTGGTTCCGCAAGGAAATCACGTCTGCTGACGACTTTAACGGCCTGAAATTCCGTATGCCGGGCCTGGGCGGCCAAGTTCTGGGCAAAATGGGTGCATCGGTCCAGAACATTCCGGGCGGCGAACTGTATCAGGCGTTGTCGTCAGGCGCTCTGGACGGTCTGGAATGGGTTGGTCCGATGGCGGACGAAAGCGCCGGTTTCCAGGAGATCGCCAAAGTTTACTATACCGCTGGTTTCCACGAGCCGGGTGCGGCTCTGGCCTGTAACGTGAACCTGGATGTCTGGAACGAACTGAGCGATCAGCACAAGGCTATCCTGCGCTATTCGTCGATGGCCACCACTCAGCTGCAGCTGGCGGAAACGCTGTCGAACAACGGTGCAGCATTGGCGCGTCTGCAGGCGCAAGGCGTGAAAACCCTGCAATTCCCGGATGATATCTGGGATGCGTTCGGCACATATTCTGCCGAAGTCATGAACGAAAACATGGAAGATACGCTCTTTGCTGCGATCCGTGAAAGCTTTGAGGCGTCGCTGGCCAACTCGGCGGCTTGGATACAAAAGTCGGATGGATACTACGTTGAACAGCGCGTGCGCGTTCTCGGGGGCTAAGCCAAACAACGGACAGTGCGAACCGGTGAAAGCTGGTTCGCGCCTTTTTGATTCCCGGATCCGGGTCGATCTGGCGTGAAGGTCAAATTTTGGGGGATCTATGCAAGAGGGTTTTGGCGGCGGATTTTTCGCCAGCATACTGGACGGGATCGTCTGGTTTTTCAGCAATATCTCCCTGGCGATTTACAATACCGCCTATGCCATATCGCACCCTAGCCTGTGGTTGGACTGGCTCATCTGGGTCGGCACGCCCGAGGACATGTGGTGGAACGATTTTTTGTGGGCCGTTGTGCGTAGTCTAGAACGCTTTGCCAATGTGGTGGGGCGCGTCTTTGCCTGGGCTGGTCTGTTGATGGTTCTGCAACAGATCGTCATTGTTTTCATGCAACGGATATTCACGCGCCCCGATATTTCCATCAGCTTTGGCATCCCGCTGCAATACGACATCAGCTGGTTCGCTGAGGAACTAAAGCTCTACAACGCAATGGTTGTCTGCCTGTGTGCTACCTACACCTTTGTGCAAGGCGGGCATGTGCGCGTAGACCTGATTTATGCGGCGGTCAAATTCCGTACGAAAAAGGTCATCGACATGTTTGGTGCGCTGTTTTTCATGATCCCCGCCATGGTTTTGACGTGGATGTACGGCTGGTACTTCCTGTGGCGCCATCTGATCGTGCCGAAACCCTCTGCCTCTGACACGTTGGAGCGTCTGCTTTTGAAATCTCGGGCGATGCGTTGGAACGTGGAAACCATCGGGTTCAGCCCGAACGGTTTCACAGCCTATTTTCTGTTCAAAGTCCTGCTCTGCGTCTTTTGCGCAATGATCTTTCTGCATGCGATGGCCGTCTTCTACAGATCCTATCTGGAATGGAAAGAAGGCGAAGACAGCGAAAACAAATATATCGACAAAGACACGCTCGGCGATGAAAACGCGCTAGAAGGCGCGCATTGAAACTGGAAAAGAACAAATGCTCTTTGGTCTTGATGGCGTCGAAATCGGCCTGATCATCGTTTTTATCACTCTGTTCTCAGGCATCCTGTCTGGCTTTCCCGTGGCCTTTGCCATTGGCGGTGCGGGGGTCATTGCCTTTGGGATTATTGCCGTACTGGACAGTGCGGGATTGTTGATCCATCAGGCGATTGACACGGGCAGCACGGCCTATCGCGCTTTGGTTGATAGCGGTGTAGCCTATGAAACCATATCCGTGTTCCGATACCCGGACCTGCCTAGAATTGAGGAACCGGTTTTCCCCCAAGGCTGGGAAACGGCACTGGACCGGAATGTGTCGTTCATCGTCAACCGGATGAATGAACGGGTTCTGGCCGGTCAATCCATCGAAACATTGCTGGCGGTTTTGATGTTCGTTCTGATGGGTATCACATTGGAACGTTCGAAGATTGCCAACGATCTGCTGACAACCATGGCGCGGGTCTTTGGCCCGCTGCCGGGGGGGCTGGCCGTGTCAATTGTTGTTGTGGGTGCATTCCTGGCCGCGTCGACCGGGATTGTGGGCGCGACCGTGGTCACTATGGGCCTACTGGCGCTGCCGACCATGCTGCGGCGCAACTACTCGCCCGAGCTTGCCACCGGCGTCATCGCGGCATCCGGTACACTGGGCCAAATTATTCCACCTTCGATTGTGATCGTTCTCTTGGGGACGCTGGCGGGGGACCTTTATTCTGGCGCGCAAGAGACGCGGGCCCAAGCCGCAGGCTGTACCGACGCTCTGACCTATCTGGGTGAGCCTGCGGTGGTGTCGGTTGGCACGCTGTTCCAGGCCGCCCTGTTGCCCGGTGTCCTTCTTGCTGGTCTCTACGCGGCCTATGCCTTTGGCTATGCAATGCTGAACCCGGACAAGGCACCTGCGGTCGAGATGGGCAGTACGAATGACGAACCGGTGACCCGGAACGAAGCACTGACCTGGTTCCTCATCGTGCCGATAGGTCTGATCGCTGCCGTTGTCGGTCTGACCAGCGTCAATTTGGTGGGCAGCCAAGATACAACCGTTTCGGCCTTTTCAGATATCGGCGAGGTCGCAAGCCTGCGCACGAATGTTTCAGAACAATGTCAGGCGTCGATGGTCGAACTGCACGGGCAAGAAGCGTGGGACACCGCCGTCGCTGAACAAGCCGCAATCGAGGCCACAGGCGGTGCAACACAAATTGAACGCCTGAGCGAAGAAGAGGTTGCCGAAGCACGCGCGGCCAAGGTGGCCGCCGCAGCCCCAATTGGCACCGGTCTGGCCACTCTGGTGCTGTTGCTGGGTCTGATGCTCAGCATTTCGCGGGGCGTGTCGCCGTCGTCTGATCCGCTGCCTTTGTTCATCGGGGCGGGCGGTTTGATACTTGTGCTGCTGGTTGATGTGCTGTTGATCAGCCCGCTGACCTCTTCCGGTGCCTCTTGGGCCCTGTTGGCGGTTCCGATAACCATCGCGCTTTACGGCTGCCGCGAGGCGGCCATCCGACTGACACAGAGCGAACTGATCCGCGTGGTCTTTCCGCCGCTGGTCTTGATCATCGCGGTTCTGGGGTCGATCCTGGGCGGGATCACCAACCCGACACCAGCGGCCGCACTGGGCGCAGGCGGGGCGATCATGCTGGCCGCCTATCGCAAGTTGCAGGACGAGGGCCGATCAGGCCAACCGATTATCTGGTCCGCCTTTGCAATCATCATCTGTATCTTGATCGGTGTCAATTTCGACCTGCGCATCAATGTCGAAAGCGTCAGTGCCGAAACCAGGATCGCCTTTCTGCTTGCCTATGGCGCGTATCTCTATGCTCTTTTTGGTCTGCTCTTTGCCTGCTGGGTCCTGTTCAGCACTGGTGTGCTTGGCCCCGTGGTCCGCGAAACGGCGAAGGTGACATCGATGGTCTTTACCATTCTGATCGGCTCACAGCTGTTGAACCTGGTGGTGATCTCCTTTGGCGGGGAACATTACATCCAGCAATTCCTGCGGTCATTTGATAACGAGTTCACGGTTTTCCTGATTGTGATGCTGGTTCTGTTCACCCTGGGTTTCGTGCTTGATTTTCTGGAAATCATCTACATCGTGATCCCAATCGTGGGACCGGTGATCTACGGTGGATCCTTCGACCCGAAATGGGTGACGCAGACGTCGTTCCTGACGCCGCCCTTTGGCTTTGCTCTCTTCTACTTGCGCGGAGTCGCGCCAAAAGAGGTGACAACGGGTCATATCTATCGCGGGATTTTGCCCTTTGTGCTGATTCAGGTGTTGGGGTTGGCGATCTTGTGGTCCTTCCCGGGAATCGTGACGATCATACCGGACTTGATCCCGAATTGACGCTGATCAATGGCGTCTGGACAAAGAGTTTCAGCGTTGCGTAATCACCTGGTTACGCGCAAGCGGATTGATGACGATTGCCGAACGGGTCTTGGAACACGGGGGCGACCATTCCATAGAATTTCGTGATACGAAACCTCTTCAAACTGGACCGCGTGATCCTGATCAAAATTATCCGTAGCACCCGCCGGTTTGGTTGCACATGGTGGCCTTTCGTCGGTTACCATTTGCCCGGACCAGGACCGATGCACCTCGCCAGGCTGCCTCTCTGGTCTCATGCGCACTGACCCTGCGTTCAATTATGTCATACCCATCATCCTCAAAGCCCAGCTTGCAGGGATTGGGGCATACCAACTTATCCCGTCGGGCAACGGTCGGGCAGGTGGATATTGGCCACCTGTTCTGCGACGGTTGCGGTGCACAGCGGATGGGTGTTGGCCGTATGCCCGGCAGGGTCCGACATCTTTTGCCACTGATCGCCCAAATAGACCTCCAACCCCGAGAAGCGGGCCTTGTACCCCATCTTTTGGCTGCCAGGCACCCAATAGCCCAGATAGACATAAGGCAGGTCATGTTCGCGCGCGATGCGGACGTGATCAAGGATCATATAGGTGCCTAGCCCATCCTTGGGCCGATCCGGTGCGTAGAAGGAATAGACCATCGACAGCCCGTCTTCGAGCATGTCGGTCAAGCTGACCGCAGCCAGCGCATCAGTATCCGGGTCGGCATATTCGATAACC
>JACOMT010000063.1:0-9447 GCA_014623385.1 Paracoccaceae bacterium | reverse complement strand
GGTATCTTCGGAACAGGATGTATTGATCTTTGGTCGCCCAAGGCGAGGTGGCCCGCCGGATCAACGCCGAATTTCGGTTCAGGCATCGTCGCTGGCTCTTGCTGGGGGCAAAAGCCGCTACATCAATCCGCGCCGACAAACAAGCCGAACATTCCGGACAGGATGGGCGGTAAAGCACATTCTGGGATCGGCGAAATCCCTGTTTCGACAAGCTGTTATTCAGCTGTTCGGCATTTTTCCCCCGCAATGATGTGAACAGCTTTCGTTCCATCCGCCCATCCAGATACGGGCAGGGCTGCGGAGCCGTCACATAAAACTGCGGCACAACGGGAAGGTTATGGCACATCTGTCATCCAAAACCGATCTAAAAGCATGATAGCAACGGTGTCCCGGGTCGCCAAGAATCATTGGCACATCGCTTTGTCCACTCTGGTCAGATAGATCACGGCCCGCCGTTTCCTTGATCAATACGAATTCATACGCGCTTTTCTGCTCGCCTCGATCTCTTGCACGGTTTCCGCCTCACGGTGCTTCGCAGCTGCGCATTCCGCAGTTTCTCGATTGCTCCGTGCCAGCACAACGGTACCCAAGACGGGGTAGTTCAGGCCCTAGTCGCGAGCGGTCGTCATCATCAGTATAACCGAGATGACCTGTAGGGTCGGAACTGCAAAACAGACCATATTAGCCCAGAGTGTGAAGAAACGCGATGGATAGATCGAACCGTTTGCCATCCTGTGTGCATAATTCAATCGCCGCAAACCGTATCCCCTAAATGACCAAGCCGCCCGTCAACGTGAGCACGCGATAGGCAAAAATCCGGCCACCGACACTGCCTTCATCACCGTCCTCCGCACCAACGGGTAGTAGCTCTTCAGGGTTCGGTAACATTTTCGCCCCGGGCCACCATCAGATCGGGCACCATCATCCATAAAAAATAAATTTAGCACTCACCCGCGCTGGAGCAAAGACAGTAAAGCGGTCTAATCCGGCCTTGTCTGGATTTCTCCTGGTTTCGCCGACAGTTTTTGACTACAATGGCGTAGTATCCATGTGCTGGGGCGATCCATGCCAGGATCAGACGGGCAGAGTGTGCCGCCGATCCATTCCGGGCTGTCCGGTGAGGACATATATGCCGGTTGCAGCCGCAACAACGGCATATGTCAGTGCTTTATTGCCATCCTGGATCTCGTACGTCCCAACCGGTGCCAAGCCTTGCACCAGGGCCAAGACCCGCATCGCACACCTCAGGTTCATCGAAGTTCGGTAGGCCCCCGGACACCGTCACCTTAGATACCTCTCTCCTGTCAACCAGGAAAAGGCCTTCGAGCAGCTGTAAATGCTCAGCCTATAACTGTCAACGGAGCCTGGTTCCGGACATCGCGCAACTTTGTATGGCCCTTTTTTCCACTTAGATTACTCTTGCCTTTGGGCAATTAACAGGCGCGACTGACATTTTAATGTTGCCAAGTTATTTTTCATATTTTATTGGACGCTTTCATGTTAGGAAAACCAGAAAATCAGGGAGGCCCCTATGCGATCAATTACATCATTTACAATAGCAGCTGCCATTGCTGCGTCGACCGCTGTCGGTGCTTATACCCAAGAGCTTGTCCGGGTGGCCGATCCGAACTGGGCCAGCGGCCGCGCCATGGCGGGGCTGATCAAGGTCATCATCGAAGAAAAGCTTGGCGGTCAGGTCGAGCTTGTGCCAGGCACCAATGCGGTTATTTTTGCTGGCATGGATCGTGGTAAGGGCGAGATTGACGTGCATCCGGATGTTTGGCTGCCGAACGTGTCGAATTTCACCGATGAATATGTTGATAAAAATGGCACCGTTGTGCTGAGCAACGGAAGCTACGATGGCTTTTCCGCCTTCTGTGTCCCGCGTGCCTTTGCGGAGGCGAACAACATCAGGACCGTGTTCGATCTGGCCACGCCAGAGGCCGCCGCACTGATGGATCGCGACGGCGATGGGATGGGCGACATCTGGGTTGGTGCACCGGGTTGGGCCTCGACCAAAATCAATTCGGTCAAGGTGCGCGATTATGGAATCACAAATTTCTTCACTCCGATTGAGGCTGAGGAAGAGGTTGCAACCGCTTCGATCTCGGATGCTATAAACAAGGGCGAAGGCTATGCCTTCTACTGCTACGCGCCGCACTACAACTGGCTTGTTTTCGACATGGTGCGCCTGGAAGAACCCGAATACGATCCGGCAAAATACAATATAAAGCAGCCCGCCGAGGATGCCAACTGGTTCGAGAATTCCCGGATCGAAACCGCCGACAAACCCAAGAAAATCCATGTAGGATATTCAAAATCCCTTGAAAAGCGAACACCTTTGGTTGCTGCCTTCTTGGCGAATATAGACATGGACACCGAAACTGTGAGCAACTTTACCCATGAGATCGCTGTAAAACAACGTTTGAGCGAGGAGGTTGCCCGCGAATGGATTAACGCCAATCAGGAAATTGTCGATGGTTGGCTGGGCCTGAACTAGGACCTCTGGTTCTTGCTAAGGGTATTGTTCAATCATCTTCTCTGAGAGTGCGCCTGCTTTATCCTGTTATAACCTCTGAATAACGCATGGCGTCAGCGGAGGCGAAAGAGGATCTTTGAACGATAACACGGACAGAATTGACTTGGTCGAAGTGGTGATCGATCTTAAGGGGGTCTGGAAAATTTTTGGCGCACGGGATCGCGAAGCGATGGCAGCGATCAAGAAACGTGGCCTAACCAAAACCGAAGTTCTGGAAGAGTTTGACTGTGTCGTCGGCGTTGCCGACGCCAGTTTTCAAGTGCGCCGGGGCGAGATATTTTGCATCATGGGCCTATCAGGCAGTGGAAAATCCACTCTGGTCCGCCATGTCAACCGCTTGCTGAAGCCCACAGCCGGAAAGGTAGTTGTCAGCAGTACCGACATTATGGCGCTTGACGATGACGAGCTCCTGAAAGTGCGCAACCAACATATTGCCATGGTGTTCCAGAATTTTGGCCTGTTACCGCACAGATCGGTGCGGGACAACGTGGCTATGCCGATGGAAATCCGGGGATTGTCGCAAAACGCCCGATGGAAGGCTGCGGAAGAAGCGCTCGCACTAGTGGAATTATCTGACTGGAAAGACAAATTCGCACATGAGCTGTCTGGCGGTATGCAACAGCGCGTGGGTTTGGCCCGTGCCATTGCCGCCGATACCGAGGTTCTGCTGATGGACGAACCCTTCAGTGCGCTTGATCCCCTGATCCGGCGGCAGTTGCAAGATGAATTCATGCGGTTGGCCAGCCAGATGGATAAGACCACCCTGTTCATTACCCATGATTTGGAAGAGGCGGTGCGCATAGGTGATCGCATTGCCATCATGAAGGACGGCATAATCGTTCAGACCGGGACGCCAGAAGAGATCATCATGAGCCCCGCCGACGATTATGTAATGGACTTCGTTAGCGGCATTTCCCGCATCAATCTGATCCGGGCGCACTCGCTGGTCCGTCCGCGCGCCGAATTCGAGGTCAAGCATGGCCCTCTGATGGGCGATGAGATGACCGTGTCGAGCGACGAAACCCTACGCCAAGTTATCGTCAAGGCAGCGGCGTGTGCCAGCAGCGGGCCGATCCTGGTACAGGATAAAGTCAGCGGTGCCAAAACCGGGGTCATCACTAAAAACGACATCCTGAGCGGGGTGATCCTGGGGACGGAAGAGCCATGACCGGCGGTCTATCCACCCAAGATCCGCCCCGGATGCCTGAGAACGGATCAGACGTGGCCACCTTCGTGACCATCAATGCGCATTACTATGCGGCCCAGTTCAAGGCAGCCGGCGACAAGCGGGGATTCCTATTAACCTGGAACTGGGCACCGTTTCTGCTGGGCCCCGTCTGGTATGGAATGCGCAGTCTCTGGGCCTTTTTCCTGCCCTTCGTGGCGTTAGAGACCATCGCGGTGGTTCAATTGGCGCGCGGCATATGGGGCGATCTGGGGGCTCCTATCCTGGCACGACTGCCCAGCATCGAGCAAACCCTTGAGCGGCGCTATGAACAACTAGCCGAGGCCAAAGAAAGCAACCCCGACCGCGTGGCGGGATTTGAGAACGCCATAGCTTCGCTTGAACGCGCGGTCGAAGGGATCAAGGCCGATGCCGCCTCTGCCAATGCCCAAGCGATGACGTTGATCCTGTCGGGGCTTGTGGCCCTATTGATGATAAGGGCTTTGCAGGCGGTTTTAGCCAACCCGGCGCTTCAGGCGCGATATGTGAAATGGTTGTCGGACCGGACGCTGGGTCATGGTGCGAACACGCAGCGGGCCGCTCTAGCCACTGTGCTGGCGGTGATCACCTATGTTACCTGTTCATTAAAATTCGGCTTTCCCGATGTAGTATCGGCACTGCAAAGCTTTCCCACTGATCCGGCGGTACAATCTTCGGTCGCCAGCGGCATCAAAACGTGGATTGCCAATTCCTCGATCCGGTCTGAATGGTTCTTTGACGGGCTGGTTTATGCAATTCGCTCGGTTCTGGATACGCTTGAGACGATCTTTGTTGAAACGCCTTGGCCGGTCATGTGCGGTTTTATCCTGTTGCTCACGGGGCTAAGCGCGGGTTGGCGCGCAGCGATCTTTACCGGTGCGGGGCTAGCCTATCTGGGTTATCTGGGCTTTTGGGACAAAAGCATGCAGACGCTGGCGCTGTTGGGCACGGCGGCGTGTATTTCAATCACGCTTGGCATCCCGCTGGGGGTCGCCTGTGCGCGCTCGCCTCGGCTTTACGCCTTTGTCCGCCCGATCCTAGATTTCATGCAGACGATGCCCGCCTTCGTCTATCTAATTCCGATCATTGCTTTCTTTGGTACCGGCAAACCTGCGGCGGTAGTCGCCACGATGATTTTTGGCGGCTCGCCCGTGGTGCGGTTGACTGTGCTGGGCCTGAAAGGCGTACCCGAAAGCGTGCGCGAGGCGGCGATGGCCTTCGGGGCTAGCAAACGCTATCTGCTGTGGAAGGTTGATATCCCACTTGCTATGCCCTCAATCATGGCTGGGGTGAACCAGACCATACTTCTAAGTCTTGCCATGGTGGTGATCGCCTCGCTGATCGGAGCCAAGGGGCTGGGCGAGGATGTGCTGGAGGCACTGCAATATGCATCCGAGGGGCAAGGAATCCTGGCCGGTCTGGCCATTCTTGTCTGCGCGATGATCCTGGACCGCATCATTCAAGGTAAACGGAGGTAGCAGCGATGACTATGGCGGTTGTTCGGCCCATAAAATACAAACATGCTCGGGACATATGCGGTGAATATGACATGAGATGTTCATCTATGAACCGCCTGATATGGCAACGGTTGCGGCAGATATGATGCTGACCGATGTCAGTGGAATGTACAAATATGATAAAATCATTCCGCTGCTCCCCAACGGTGCGTTTCTGCCCGTCCAGCAAAAAGCGGCTGATTTAAAGCAAAGCTATGGGGCGACCTGAGTGGCATGAACAGCACACTCTTTTTCGGTGGTCAGATTGTTACGGTTGATCCGCGTTTTACCGCGCCCGAGGCTGTTGTGGTCCAGGACGGTGCCATCGTGCATGTTGGCAGCCTGACCAAGGCTCAGGCCCTGTGCGATGCCCGGACAGAACGGATTGATCTGGCTGGGTCGGTTCTTTTACCGGGTCTGATTGATGCGCATTCCCATCCGTTGTGGGCGTCAAAAACCCGGGGGGCACCAGTGGTGGATATTCGTGCCGAAAGGGTGCCCACATTCGACGCTGTCATAGCCAAAATCGAACGGCGCGTGGTCGCCGCCGCACCCGGCGAATATCTGCTGTTCTTCGGTCTGGACGCGCAATTGCATGACGGCTATCGCCCCCTTACACGGCAACAGCTTGACCAGGTCGCGCCTCAGAACCCTTTGGGGGTGCAGACCTCGAATTGTCATGCGCTGTATATGAACTCATGTGGGTTTGCCGCCTGCGGGATCGACACGAATTTTGCAACACCTACGGGATCAGTCATTGAGCGTGACGCCGATGGCGTTCCGACCGGCAAAATCGCCGAGGCGATCACTTGGTCTGCACTTGAATCCTTCTATTCAAACTGGGGTGACGAGCGGTTGAGCAATGAATTCAGGTTCTGCATCGACCAGTTCATTAAAAATGGTATCACCACGACGACCGAACACCTCTATCTTCCATTCTATAAGGCCTATTACCTGAATGCCCTGCACAAAGGCTGGCCGCTACCGCGTATCGCTGCCTATCAACAGGCGGTTACGGCAGATATGCAGGTGGAACCTTTCAATATCCAAACGGATCGGCTATGGATGGCCGGGGTCAAGATCCATGCTGATGGATCGCCGTTCATCGGAAATATCTGGGTATCCGAACCTTATCTGAACAATGAGATTACCAATAACCGGATGGGGCTGCGCCCCGGTCACACCGGGGATACGAATTATCCATATGCGTTTTTTGACGACATGGTGCGTACCTATGTCAATCAGGGCTGGCAGATGACCATCCACACCCAGGGGGACCGCACAATCGACATGGTGCTGGATATCCTTGAGGCTGTTCTATCCGAGCAACCGCGCCCCGATCACCGCTTTCGGTTGGAACATTGTGCGCTGATGCGCCAGGATCAGATCACGCGTTGCATGGCGCTTGGCGTATTGGGCAGCTTCTTCATCAATCACATCACACATTGGGGTGCACCAATCGAAGACGTTCTGTTTGGTCCGGAACGCGCAGCCCATTACGTACCTGCTGGCTCGGCTGCGGCCAAGGGCATGCGCATATCGCTTCATGCGGATACGCCAATGACCGATCCCTCCTGCTTGGAGCTGATGCAGGCGGCGATGACACGGAAAGCCGGGGATGGGCGCTGTGTGGGTCCGGACGAATGCATGACGGCCGAGGCCGCCCTGCACGCGGTGACAATCGACGCCGCCTATCAGATCAAGAGGGAGGATATGCTGGGTTCTATCACCCCAGGCAAGCACGCGGACTTTGTCGTGCTGGCACAAAGCCCGCTGGATGTGCCGCCCCAAGACGTCGCGGCAATCAAGGTACAGCAGACCTGGTTAGCGGGGCAAAAGGTATGGGACAATCAATAGTGGTTGACACTTCGGTGCCGATACTGGCGGTTGGCGGCTTTCTGGGATCGGGGAAAACCAGCCTGATCAACAATTTGCTTCGCCAGGCGGATGGCCGCCGCATTGTCGTGTTCGTTAACGACTTCGGTACGTTGAATATTGACTATGATCTGATCGAAACCGTGTCCACGGACCGGATTGCGCTGTCCAATGGATGCGTGTGCTGTACTCTGAACGATGACCTTATCCGCTTGATCGCGCGGTTTTGTGAAACCGTCCGCCCGGACATGTTCGTGATCGAGGCCAGCGGCGTGGCCGACCCCAGAGCACTGGATACCAGCTTAGTCAGCCTGCAGCAGGTGGGGCTGACCCATATGCGGCGGCGCATCTATGTCATTGACGCGGATCAATTTGGTCGTCTGGACTATGCCGATACAGAAGACATCGTGGACCATGCCGCCGCAAGCGATTTGGTTGTCTTAAACAAATCTGACCTGGTTCACGCGGTGCGTCTTCGCGATATCGAAATGCTGCTTCAGCGGTCAGCACCTGCCGCCGCAGTGTTAAGAACCTCACATGGGGAAATCGCTTTGGAAAGCGTTGCAGAACCGGAGGGCATCATAAACCGTTCAAAGGGCACTATACCAAAGCACCAAAATGTGCATGACCTTTACGAAACCTGCGCGTTCAAGGATTTCCCGCACCTGTCGAACCAGCGATTTCAAGACCTCACCACGCTTTTGACGACAACATGCCTGCGGGCAAAGGGTATCGTTTATTTTGAGGGAGCCCCGAACGTCTCTGTTCATCTGCAAATTGTCGGATGTCATCTGGACATTCGAAAACGCAATCATGCCGCAACCAGCAAGCATTCACCAACCAAATTGGTGGTCATTGGCTGGGCCCAAAAATTGAACTGCTCGCGCATGATTGAATTGCTAAAAGCAACACCTCTCTCGCACTGAAGCAATCTGTGAAATATGCACATAACTTTAACAGGCATTACCGGGTGATGGGCGGCCCTACCCGTTTCGTGGCGGAAGATGATCGCATCTTTGGCCGAGATCTGGTTCGAGCCTGAACAGTCGGTTGTCGCGACTGGTTGAAGGGGCGGTGCTATTGTCCGCAATCGTCGCAGGGCTGTCGGGATGCGAACCGACGCCCGCCGTGCTATCGGAGCTTGAGGAGGACGAGGTCGTTGTCGGGGCGGTTCGCAGCGTCGGCGGATTGCAGTGCCGCGAAAAGACGCGATAGGAATGCCACCTTCACGTCGGGGAGGGTGCTGATCGGGCCCGTCCATAACCCGAGGCCGGGAATTCCGCCCCCCTGTTTCCCGAGGCATCCCGCAGTCCTGAAACCGCGCACGCCATCCCAAGGCCACGCGAACCGCCTTGGCCAAGATCTCTGCGTGAGCGCGGGATGTTCGGTGGAAGCTTGGATTTGGCCATTCTGCCCGGTCCGATGGCCTTACAGCGGGCAAAACAGTGGGCAAAGCGGTTTGGGCGGTCTGGTTATGCGATTGCCGGGGTTTGCGGGTTGGGGGTGATCCTGTTTGCGGTGCCCCGCAGGTTCTGCCTGATTGCCGCCTTGGCCAGTTGGGCGTTTTGTTTTGGCCATCCCGCACTATCGGGCGGTGCGTCATCGTGGCATAGGCATTGCTCAACCCGGGAGCGGTGTTTGGAGATCAGCCTGCCCCCGTGTTTTCCCTCAGGCTCGCAGGGGTCGATGACGGGTGGCCGTTCGCATAATATCGGTCACGGTGGCGACCACACAGGGCGTCACGGTTGGCAGGTGTGGTGTGGACTTTGTCGATAAAACTTTCCTCAAAACTTTCCTCGTTCGGGCCTCGTTCGGGCGGGTAGAGCCGCTGGATTTCATCTTGTAGCCCGGTGTACTCTTCGAGCCTTCTAGGTGTCAGGATTTCATGGTGTTGGTGCCTGCAACACAACGTTTTGTGCGGACGTTGAAATCTAGATTTATACAAATGGTCGTCATCCAGGCGGAACAGGATGCGGTGCGGCGACGGTCCCACATCAATCAGTCATAGCCTACCTTTTGAGGGTCCTGGTCCAAAAAGGGTTTTGGGATCGATACAATGGTAAAAACGCCACAGTCGAAATTAGGCCCGGTTTGAGCAATCAGCATCAATACACACATCGTTTCAAAGAGGTGGTAAACGCAACCACATCCGTTCTCAGGCGAATAGACGTGCTTGGCCGTTAAAAACGTTGATGTTCATTCCAACCAGGGTGCTGGGCTAGGTAATGCCTCGGCGTTGGCTTCCATGGAACCGGCACGGAATAACTGGCGAGGTATTTTGTGGCGACCTCCAATAAACGCCTTGCGGCGTGCGTGACGACTGGTCACGATCT
>JACOMT010000062.1 GCA_014623385.1 Paracoccaceae bacterium | reverse complement strand
CCGCCTTTGACGGCGATAGCATCACCGATTTCCAGGACGGTGTGGACCGCATCGACCTGCGCGGCACGGATGCGACATTTGCCGACCTCATCATCGCCACGGACGGCACCGACACCACGGTGACCTTGCAGAATGGTACCCTGACCCTGACGGGTCTGGCTGATACCTCTATCCTGACGGTGGATGACTTTCTGTTCGGCGGCACTTGATCGCCGGGTTGTTTGGCACGGGGACAGGACAAGGGGGATGCGCGAAACGCACCCCGTTCCCATCCCCGGACGGACCGCCCCGCAGGCTATGCCAGAAACGGTGCGACGGTCGGACACTACTTTTGACACCCCCGCCGGTTTTGCATTACCCATGCACCGCCCTTGCATTGCTCATGCATCGCACCTACACTACCTGGTTCCGGCCTTTGCCAGCCGTGATCGCCCCGGCACCGATTCCAATCCCTGCCCCCGGCCCGGATAACCCCGCACCACTTCCCCCACCAATCACCACACCCAACTGCCCCACATGGGGTGCCCCCCATGAGCCCTGGCATCCTGCTGCAGCAAACGTGCCACGATCACCCCCCTGCTGCGTTTGAATACCCGGTGGCGATTGAGCCGGTCCCCTGATTCGGTGGGGTTTGGTCAGGCAATTCGGTTGCGTCATCCGCATTGCCGCCCGCATTGTTGGTTGTGACCCCGACGGCCCGAACGTTTAGGGAGGCCTCAGTAATCCCTGGGCGTGTCCCGCAGCCGCCATATGCCCCTGGACCAAAATGATTGCCCGCCTGATCCCGCCCGGTCCCGATCACAGGCATCAGTTTAGCGCTCTGTGGCGAGGGTCTGGTAGCGGCGCGGCAGGCTTGCCCGGGCCTGCCTGCCGCTCATTGCCCGCTCCGGGCTGCTGGGCCAAAGCCGGGCGTTCAAACCGGGGTACCGGGCTAGATAGCGCTTTCAGGCTCAAACAGCTCTGGAGTCGGCAGCACTGGCACCCATACCCGCCGGTTGGCGGAGCCATCCGATGCCTCTGAATCGAAAACCCGCCACATTCCCCGGGCGCAATGCCGGGCACCGACCGGTTCGCGCCCCTGCATCATTCGTGCGGCAAAGCCATCCTGACGGTGCCGGGTTATTTGGTGCAGGCAGCACTTATGACCGGGATCTGCCCTCTAAACGCGTCAATATCGCGCTGAAATCTTTGCCTGCGCCGTCTTCCTCTTCGACAAACTGAGCGTATAATTTCTGTGCGAGTGCGCCCATCGGCGTGTCGGCATCGGCGCTTTCTGCGGCATGCTGGCTCAGCCGCAGGTCCTTTAGCATCAAGTCGGCGGCAAAACCAGGACGATAGTCGTTGTCGGCAGGTGAATTCGGCCCAACGCCCGGGGCGGGGCAGTAGGCATTCATTGCCCAGCTATAGCCAGAGGACGTGCTGACCACATCAAACATCTTTTGCCGATCCAGCCCCAGCTTGTCGCCAAGTGCGAAGGCCTCGCATGTGCCGATCATCGTGATACCCAGGATCATGTTGTTGCAGATCTTGGCCGCCTGACCGGCACCGGATGCACCGCAATGCACCGCCTTTTGCCCCATGATGTCAAAGAGCGGTTTTGCCACGGCAAAGGCTGCATCCGTTCCCCCCGCCATAAACGTGAGCGTTCCCGCCGCTGCGCCACTGATGCCACCCGATACGGGCGCGTCGACCGCCATCAGGTCGGCCGCTTCCGCATCGGCAGCCACAGCACGCGCGCTGTCAACGTCAACGGTGGAACAATCGATCAGTGCTGTGCCGGGTTTCATCGCGGGCAGGATGTCGGCCGCGACTTCCCGCAGGATGGCCCCGTTAGGCAGCATTGTGATCACCACATGCGCCCCTTGCGCGGCCTCTGCCGCGCTTGTGGCCATGGTCACGTCTTTGATTATGACATCCGCAATATCAAACCCGGTCACGTCATGGTCTGCAGCCACCAGATTGGCCGCCATGGGTGCGCCCATATTGCCAAGGCCGATAAATCCAATTCTCATGTTGCGGGCTCTTTTTCGAATGTCAGTGTGTCCGTGCCCAGGGGCATCAGCATTTGGCTGACCCTGGTGGCGGGAACCGATCCGTTTGCATACCGCCAGGCCGGGTTGTGATCCTTGTCAATGATCCGGGCACGGATACCTTCCAGAAAATCCCCATGTTCCAGCGCGCGATAGGTGAATCGGTATTCCAGTTCCAGCGCCTTGCGAATGGTCAGGCCGGATCCGCGCAGCCGGTGCACCATGTCAATGGTGCAAGCGGCAGAGAGGGGCGCGACACGCCCAAGCGCCTTTAGCACCCTATCGGTAAAGGGCGAGTCCTCGGTCTTTAGCAGCGTGACAATATCCGCAAATGTCTCACCGGCGAAAAAGCGATCAATCCCGGCCTGTTGGTCAGCCAGCGCACCAGAAGGTGCTGTTTCTGTAGCAGATTTCAGGCTTTCGACATGACCGGAGATTTCCAGGTCCGCGATCAGATCAAGCCAATCTGCCTGCGGGATGAACATATCGGCAAACCCGGATAGAATTGCGTCAGCGGCTCCCATCCGGGCCCCGGTCGTGCCCAGATATTCGCCCAACCGACCCGGGGCCAGGGCCAGCATCAATGTGCCGCCCACATCCGGGACCAGGCCAATGCCGCATTCCGGCATGGCGATCTGGCTGCTCTCCCCCACAATCCGGTGCGAACCGTGACATCCAATGCCCACACCGCCGCCCATCGTAAACCCCTGCAAAAAGCTGACCACCGGTTTGGGATATTCAAAGATCAGCGCGTTCAGGCGGTATTCCTTGGCCCAAAACATCCGACCATGGGTGAAATTGCCCTTTATTCCGGTCTCATAAAGTTCAGCAATGTCACCACCCGCACAAAAAGCCTTGTCGCCCTCGGCATCAAAGATTACCAGCTCAACCGCCGGATCATCTTGCCAGGCGCGCAGGGCTACATCGATAGCCCCGCACATGTCACAGGTCACCGCGTTCAGTGCTTGCGGGCGGGTCAGGGTGATCCGGCCAGCTTTGCCGGTGATGCGGATGTTGATATCCGGCATGTCTTTTTCCGTGCATTTGGTCAGAGTTTCGACAGGGTTGCTGTCCCGAGCGCTTTTACCTGTTCGCATCAGTCAATTACAAGCGAAACAGGAACTGAAGTACCAAGGCGCAAAAGCGGATATGGTTATCACGGCTTTGTTGCCACAAATGCTGTGAGGGGTCCAGTGTTTGAATCCAGCACGGTAGCAGAGAGGTATGAGCAGTTAGGTCACTGCAGGGTACAAAAAGGTACAAAACCGCGAACCGGTCGTCCTGCAATGACAGCCGGGTCGTTATCGATCTGGTGCGATCCCGAGATGGGCTGGCTGAGCGGCGAGCACGGGCAAACAACACCGGTTCAGTGCCGCCGCGATCCAGACATGCCTGACGCTGAACGTCCTGTCTGGCCTGCCGTTCTCGGCCCGTCGATTGATAGCACTGGTATCAAGGTCGAGGATGAGGGCGGATTGAAAGCTCACAAGCATCACCGCATTTGGCGCAAGATACAGGATCGGGATTGACGCGGGTTCGGACTGTCAAAGGTTGGTTACGCGCCCATGTAATGCGGGATGGGGAAGGGGCCTCTGGGTCTGGGGCACCCCCACGCCGCGCTGTCCAAAACTTCGCGCATGTCCCCCTGCTACGCGGGGCACCAACAGAATCACGGCCTCCGGCTGTCACACTGTATTCAAATATTGACGCCCTGGCGGGATGTGCGCGACCAAAGCCCCTCTAATATGAAAATCAATATAATCGTCTATTCTGCTCCGCGTTACACTAGTAATCTCCTCGCGACAAATCCTAATGAAAAAGCTGGAAAAATGACACGAGCTAGAGGAAAAGGAAACCGAGAATTAATTTTTGTCATTTCTTCATAAATAAATGAGGAATCGTAAATAGGTGCATAAAACGTAGCGCCATATAACATAAAGCTCGCAATAAAAACAGCAATAGATTTCGTTATGCTAAGCTTTTTAGGAGAGAACTTTGCATCGCACCAAAAGCCTAAAAAATAAAAAGATATAAATAAAACGGATATAAAAAAATCTGAAGTAATTAGATCTGGAGTAATGAGACCTGATTCTTGCATCTCACTACTCCACTTCGTTATATTTAAAAGTATTGATAGAATCCTCTTTCCATTCTAATCTATAATTATTTTTATTATTGTTAAGGTCATCCTCCTTCCCAAAATATGTCCAGCAACTTTGCTCTACGCATTTTGTCCAATCATCGTCATCGTTATTTTCACCCGAAGATGGAAGTTGAAGTTCCAGCCAAACCTGATTTCCGGATATACCGGGGAAAATTTCGTCGCTAAGAATTTCAAAACTTGGGGATTCGCTTGCTGGACTTTGAAAATCTTCACTTGGATTAAACAAATTTCCAAAAATTTTTGATGGAGGATTACTGTACATCGTCACCGTATTGCCTCTTGCAGTCGCAGTGGTTGAACCTGCTAAATTTCCTGCTATGAATGGCATAGATTGTGATAACGCTGTTGTACAGTACACCAGCATTACCGATGCTACCACCAAAAAATTGCGCATCCGCATTTTATTCACCCCAAAATTCTTTGTTGTTATCATTTTTCCTCCTCCACCGCGTCACCTGGCCAGAACGGAACTGCCTGGAAAGGCGGCTGCGACACGGGTGCATCGTCGGCTAGCCTGCTTTGTGTACTCATCACACGGTGAATGTATGCGCTATCATCCGCCCTGTCAAGCGGCTTTGCCGAAAAAATCTGGTGACAGGCGGACACCCCCTTTCCCCAAACGGACCCCTGTTTCTCAGGTTCTGTAGGGGTATGCCGGTCTTGGGGTGGTGGTTGGGCACGGCGCGACACAGACCCGGATTTGGGCGGCCCAGCTGTTAAGGCCCCGTGCTATGAGGTACCGCCCCAGTAGTTTCACAGGTTTCACATGACGTATACCGGTTCTGGCGGCTTGCGCTCCATCCTCGCTACGGGCGACACCGCATGGCGTGGCCGGGATATCACAATGTCTTGACAGCATAGCGGGATATAGCTTCAGGATTCGCCAACCACCACCGGTGCGGCGGGATGACAGCGTTGCCACGGCCTGTTCCTGCAGCGCCCGCAGCATGTCAACCGCACCACCACCGGTGCGGCGGGATGACAGCGTTGCCATCCTGTGCCATGATCGCGTCACAGGACGAAATTAAAGCTCAATCGGGACGAAGCGGGACGGGATTTCCGAAATCAATCTTTCAGCCGCACACAGGGCAGGGACATCCTCATCTGGCTGCTAACAACTGCCGTGCCACGATCATCCGCATAATCTCGTTCGTGCCCTCCAAAATCTGGTGCACCCGCAAATCCCGGACCAGCTTTTCGATTCCGTAATCGGCAAGGTATCCGTAACCGCCATGCAGTTGCAGGCACTGATCCACGACTTTGGAACCGGCCTCGGTTACGAACTTCTTGGCCATGGCGCAGAACTTGGTGGCGTCGGGCGCGCCGGTGTCAAGCTTCCACGCCGCCTGACGCAGAAAGGTGCGCGCGGCCTGGAGTTCAATTTCCATATCGGCCAGCCTGAATTGCAGGCCCTGGAACTGGTCGATAGATCGGCCAAAAGCTTTACGTTCACCCATGTATGTCAGCGTGTTCGTCAGTGCCATTTGCGCCGCTCCCAGTGAACAGGCCGCGATATTCAGGCGCCCGCCGTCTAATCCCGCCATTGCATATTCAAACCCTTTTCCCTCTTCCCCGACGAGGTTTTCAGCACTTACCTTGCAATTATCGAATTGAACCTGGGCTGTGGGTTGGCTGCGCCACCCCATTTTGTCTTCAAGCGCGCCAAAACTCAAACCCTTGGTGCCGTCTTCAATATAGAGGGTGGAAATACCCTTGGGACCGTCCTCTCCCGTGCGGACCATGCAAACATAGGCATCGGAATAGCCGCCGCCGGAAATGAACGCCTTGGTCCCGTTGACGACATAGCCTTCGTTCGTGCAGTCGGCCCGGGTTTTCAGCGCCGCCGCGTCTGAGCCCGAGCCCGGTTCAGTCAAGCAATAGCTGAGCACAGTGTGCATCGCCAACACGTCCGGCAACACGCGATGCTTCAGCACGTCACTAGCAAAACTTTCCAGCATTTTGGCGCACATATTGTGTATCGACAAAAAGGCCGCGACCGATGGGCAGGCCATGCTGAGCGCTTCGAACACCAATGTCGCGTCTAGCCGCGACAGGCCCGTGCCGCCCATGTCCTCACTGACATAAAGCGCACCAAACCCCAGTACCGCAAGATCCGGCCACAGCTCTTTCGGGATCATTCCAGCCTTTTCCCAAGTTTGGGCATGCGGGGCGATATGCTCCTGTCCAAAGCCATAGGCCATATCAAATATGGCTGTCTGTTCCTCGGTCAGCGCGAAATTCATCCGTCTCCCCCGTTTCGGTATGAATTGAACTTAAAAATGTTTTGGACAATGTCGCAAGGCCCCGCAAATTTCCCGCCTTGGCTGGATCACCAATAAAAAAGGCGGCAGACTGCCCCTGGTAATATACCCGGCGTTCAGCAAAAAGCGGTCAGAGCAGGCGAACCTGTGTGCCGATGGCCGTCATTGCGAACAGTTCGGCGATATGCTGGTTATACAGGCCGATGCAGCCCGACGAGGACAGTCGCCCGATTTTGCGGGTGTCATGGGTGCCATGGATCAAATAAGCGGGCCATGTCAGGTACATGGCATGGGTACCTAGCGGGTTGCCTGGTCCGGCCTCCATGAATTCGGGCAGGGTTGGGTCCCGTTCGCGCATATTTTGGGTCGGGGTCCAGGTGGGGCCGACGCGTTTACGCACAACTTTGGTATATCCGCGGCGCGTCAGCTCTTCGGACTTTGGCACGGACGACGGAAACAGCCGATAGGTAAAGCCATCCGGCCCCCAATAATGCACTGCGCGGCTGGTGATGTCGCACAGGATTGCCCCAATGCCCAAGTTGTCAAAATGATCATCCCACCGCTGCAAGGTGAACGAAGAGGCATTGCGACGAAGGCCAGAGGTGTCTTTGGCCAGAGCTTCATCACTTGGCAACGTGTTTTGGGGGTCTTGCGCCCATAACACGGTGGGTGTCGCCAGCACGGCACCAGCACCCAGCACTGCTGTACGACGGTTTATTCTGAATTTTGTCATTCCGACCCCGTATCTCATTCCAGAAAATATATAAATTATTTGACTTCCTGCCAAGTGTGCAGGGTACCTCGTTGAGCCACATTAGCCACGTCACGCGGTTGTTAGTTGTCTCCTGTTGGCCTAACAATCTCAGCACATTGTCCGCATCCGGTTGGATGATTGACATCACATCGTCTATATCCTGCTCTATATCCTGACAGAGCCGTTCCGTTCGATTAGGCAAACTAGGGCTAATGTCTGGTCATTTGGGGAACGATGCAGTAGATGATCAGGATTTTTGTCGCCTCTTTCCAAAACATATCTGCTTTGCGTGCTTGCAGTTTCATAAAGTTGGCAAAATCCGACGAATGCCGGTCAAACACGCCAAATGGTTTTTGCACAAATCGGGTGACGGGTGGACCTTCCCTTTCCCAGGATAGGCTTATCCCGCAGGCCCGGTACAGCGGTCGGGCGCGGTGGGTGTGCCCAGAGAGGCCTGTGCCACCTGTGCATCCCGGTTTCGACGCGGCTCTGCGGGGGGGTATCCGCCCAATCCTTGCCGTAAAGCGCGACCGTGGCATCGCAATGCCTTGACCGCATCATTGCGGGCGATAGCACCGGGACCTGCAGACCTTTGCGATCCGGCATTCCCGTACGGTGTGGTGACATCATTGGTGCCCCGTGCTGCGATCACGTCATATATTGCTCCTGAATGTTCGGTGGTGATCGAGCCATTCGCCCGATCCGGCGGGGTCGGTCCGGCCTGGCGCTTCAGGCGGCACGGGCACGTCATCCGCATTGCCGGTCGTGATCCCCCAACGTTCCGGGAACTCCAAGATTTCCCCACCGGCATCCGGGCGTATCCCGCGCTAAATGCGACGCGCCGCCTTGGTCTGCCCGACCTCTTCGACCGGGCGGAGGGGCGGCCCCTGGTCATGTCCGTGCTAACCCGTGGTCCTGTGCTTCGTCGGGTCACAACCTCTCATGATTCCCAGCTATCACACCGAATGCGAACAGTGAATCCTTGGCAAGATTTGTGCAACACATATGCCCACAGTCTACATAAATCACAAGGCTTGGTTGATTGAAGACTGACAAGTGGTCAAAAAGAAGGGTGATCAAGACTGCCCTTCCACGTAGGCCGCGAATTAGAATTACCTGCCTATTGCATCGCACGGAAGTTAAATTCACCGCCTTCC
>JACOMT010000061.1 GCA_014623385.1 Paracoccaceae bacterium | reverse complement strand
TACGAAGATGACATCCAGGCGGCTTTGCCCGCCCGGACGAGACCCGGACGGGGAAGGCTTCATCGACAAGGTCCACACGGTAAGGTCCACACGGGCACCTGCGAACCGGGCCGGGAGCCCCGGGTTGATACCATGGTCAAAGGGGTGAACGAGCGGGCGGGCATTAGCCGACAGGGCCTGTACCAGCAGGGCCAACCGGGACGCCCTGCGCGGTCGCCATCGTGACCGGATTATGCGAACGGCCGCCCGTCATAGATCCCTCGTCATCTACCCCTGCGTGCCCGGGAAAAACGCGGGCGGCAGACGGAGCTCCAAAAGCCGCGTGAGGGATTGCGCAATGCCTATGCCACGATGCAGCGCCGCCTTAACCTGCATCGTGCCCGATAGTTCGTGCGGGCCAAAACAAAACGCCCAGCGGGCGATGGCGGCAATCGGGCAAAACCTGCGTGGCACCGCAAACAAGATCACCCGCAACCCGCAAACCCCGGTAATCGCATAACCAAACCTGCATAACCGGACCGGCCCAAACCGCTTTGCCCGCTGCAAGGCCAGCGGAGCGGATAGAATGGCCAAATCAACGCGTTCGCCGAACATCACGCACTCACGCAGAGGTCTTTTACTTGTGTCCTTCGAATCGGTCTTTTCGCCTTGTCCCTCCACGCAATCGCCCACATCGACCGCACGCCGCCTTACACCGCGCCGTTCCAATACGAAAAGCCCGGGATCCCCCAGCAATCATCGAGCCACAAACGACCACAAATCAATCCCTGTTCGCGCATACCTGTCTCCCCCCCCGACAGACTAGACTGTCAATTTCACTTGACAGTTTCGCACATTTTGACACGCATCGCCAAACATAAAACACACGCGCCCGAAAGGAGCCATTCCATGCTGATCCTGACCTGTCCGTATTGTGGCGTGAACGCCGATGAAACCGAACTGACCCCAGGGGGTGAAGCGCATCTGAAACGGTTCGGGCCGGGATCGTCGGACGACGATTTTCACGATTACCTCTTTACCCGCGAAAACCCAAAGGGGCTACATTTCGAACGCTGGTGCCATTCGGCGGGATGCGGGAAGTGGTTCCATGCGGCGCGCTGCACAGCGACGTTAGAGGTTTTTGGCACCTATAGCGCCCAAACCACCAAACCGCCAAAAGATATCTGTGATAAAATATCTGGCAAGCGCCCTAGCTGGATCTGAACGCTTTTTTACTCCATGGCCCATCTGCCCTCTTTTGCACCCCCAAAGGTCCGTCCATGAGCACCCGTATCAGCAACCATGGCCGCCTGATTGACCGTGACACGACGGTCAAGTTTCAGTTCAACAGCCGGTGGATGTCCGGCCATGCGGGCGACACGCTGGCCTCGGCACTGTTGGCCAATGACCAGATGCTGGTGGGCCGGTCGTTCAAATATCACCGCCCGCGCGGCATCGTTGCCTCGGGTGCCGAAGAACCGAACGCGTTGGTGAATATGGGTAAATTTTCCAGCTTTGAGCCAAACCAGCGAGCTACAACGACAGAGCTTTTTTCGGGCCTATCAGCAGACAGCCAAAACCACTGGCCCACATTGGAATTCGATGCCGGTGCGCTGAACACCCTCTTGGCGCGGTTCTTACCCGTCGGATTTTACTACAAAATGTTTATTCATCCCAGGCCATTCTGGCAATACATCTATGAGCCGATCATCCGCCAATCGGCAGGTTTGGGAAAGGCACCGACGAGTCGGGACAAAGACACTTACGAACATTTTTATGCCTTCGTTGACGTCCTGATCATCGGTGGTGGGGTTGCCGGGTTGAAGGCCGCCATGACCCTCTCATCCAGTGGGGCCAAGGTGCTGCTGCTGGAACAAACGCCCCATTGGGGCGGGCGGGCACCGATCGATGGAGGCATGATTGATGGCAAGACGCCTGAAGATTGGGTGGCCGATACGGTGGCCGCCTTGCAGGCGATGCCAAATGCTACCCTGCGCAGCCGCTGTGTGGGTGCCGGGGTCTACGACCACGGTTATGTGCTGGGCTATGAACGTCTGACCGACCACGCGCCGGATCAAGAGGGTCCACGCCACCGGTTGTGGCGTATCCGCACGAAACAGGTGATCACCGCCACCGGTGCTCTCGAACGACCACTGAGCTTTGCCGGGAACGATATCCCGGGTGTGATGCTGGCATCGGCCATGCGCGATTACCTGGTGAATTACGGCATTGCGGTGGGCCAGCGCACCGTAATCGCTACCATCAACGATGATGGGTACCGCACCGCGATTATGCTGAACCAGGCGGGGCTAGACGTACCACGCATCGTTGATGCCCGCGACAAAGCTGGGCCATTAGCGGAGGCGGCCAAGGAGCTGGGGATCACGGTTGATTTTGGTGGTGCCATCGCCAGGGTACACGGGCACAAGCGGGTGAACAGTGTTGATATATGCAAAATGGACAGCAACGGCCGCAACCGCCGGTCGATCACGTGTGACGCGGTGGCGATGTCAGGCGGCTGGTCCCCGGTTGTGCATCTGTGGTCACATTGCGGCGGCAAGCTGATTTGGGATCCAGATCAGGCGTATTTCCGGCCCGATGCGGATCATGCGCCCACCGGGGCCGATGGCAAACCCTTTGTTCGGGCTGCCGGGGCAGCTAATGGGGCGCTGCATTTGGCGGAGGCAGTGGCAGATGCCACATCTTCCGCCGCGCATGTGGCCAGTGCGTTGGGACGCAAGGTCAAGCCTGCGGATATTGTGGCAGATGCCCCTGATGAGTCACCGATTGACCCTGCTTGGCTGATGCCCGCCAAGGCCGATTACGCCTTGCGCAGTGAATCCTGGCTGGATTTCCAGAACGATGTAAAGGTGTCAGACGTCCAGCTTGCCGCGCGCGAAGGATTTGAAAGCGTTGAGCATACCAAAAGGTACACGACGCTGGGCATGGCGACGGATCAGGGTAAACTCAGCAATATCAATGGGCTTGCTACGCTGGCCGATGCGCTAAACACCGACATCCCGTCGGTGGGCACCACAACCTTTCGCCCGCCCTATACGCCCATCTCTATGGGTGTGATCGCGGGCGAGGCGCGCGCAGAGATTTTTCAACCCGTTCGCAAAACTCCAATGCATGACTGGCATGATGCCAACGGTGCCGATTGGGAACCGGTTGGCTACTGGCGGCGGCCCTATGCCTTTGTCCGGGGACGCGAGACAGTGGAAGAGGCCGCTTATCGCGAGGTCCGCAATACACGCGAACGCGTGGGCCTGTTGGATGCGTCTACGCTCGGCAAGCTGATCATCAAGGGGCCGGATGCGGGTAAATTCCTCGACATGATATACACCAACATGATGTCGACACTGAAGGTGGGCAAATGCCGCTATGGCCTGGTATGCTCCGAAAACGGATTCCTGATTGATGACGGCGTGGTTGCCCGGATCAATGATGCCACCTGGCTGTGCCACTCAACCACTGGCGGGGCGGAGCGCATCCATGCCCATATGGAAGAATGGCTGCAAACTGAATGGTGGGACTGGAAAGTCTATGTAGCCAATGTGACCGAGCAATATGCCCAAGTCGCCGTGGTTGGCCCCCAAGCCCGAGCCGTTCTGGAAAAGCTGGGCGGCATGGATATGTCGAAAGAGGCGCTGCCCTTTATGGAATGGCGCGATGGCCAGATCGGCGGATTTGACGTCCGCATCTATCGCATTTCTTTCTCGGGCGAGCTGTCTTACGAAATCGCGCTCCCTGCGTCTCGGGGCCTTGCGTTTTGGCGCGCGCTGATCGCTGCCGGAGAAGAATTTGGGGTGATGCCTTATGGTACCGAGGCGCTGCATATCATGCGCGCCGAAAAGGGCTTTATCATGATTGGTAACGAAACTGACGGCACGGTGATCCCACAGGATCTGGGCCTTGACTGGGCGATTTCGAAAAAGAAAGAGGATTTCCTAGGAAAACGCGCGCAAGGGCGCAGCCACATGATCGACCCGATGCGCTGGAAACTGGTAGGTCTGGAAACCATGGACGGGTCAATCCTGCCGGACGGTGCCTATGCGGTGGGTGCTGGCAAAAACGCCAATGGCCAGCGCAATATGATCGGGCGGGTAACCTCGACCTACTACTCGCCAACCTTGTGCAGGGGAATTGCCATGGGATTGGTGAAAAACGGCCCTGACCGGATGGGCGATATCCTGACCTTCCCGGGCACAGACGGCAAATCATACAAGGCAAAAATCGTGAACCCGGTGTTCTTTGATAAGGATGGAACAAAGCAGAATGTCTGAGCCGGTAACCGCCCTGGGCGGGGTCAGCCATGATGGGCTGGTCCATATCAAAGAGGCCCCCCTGCAGGGCATGATCACCCTGCGCGGCGATCTGTCGAGCACTGCTGTTCAGAATGCGGCAACCGGCGTTGCAGCGGTGGACATGCCCGGCAAGCGTGAAGCCAATTGCGTGGACCAGCGGGGTATCTGCTGGATGTCACCGGATGAGCTGCTGGTTTTGTGCCCATATGACACAGTTACTGCAAATGTCACCAAGATGACCGCAACGCTGGGCACGGTGCATGCATTGGTGGTTGATGTGTCGGACGCCCGCGCATCATTCCGGGTTAAAGGACCGCTGGTGCGCGATGTAATGGCCAAACTCTGCCCCATTGATCTGTCGAAGGAAATCTTTAAAAATGGTCATTTTCGCCGGACACGGCTAGCCCAGGTCACTGCGGCGTTCTGGATGCGGGATACCGAAACCGTTCAATTAATCTGTTTTCGGTCGGTTGCGGGATATGTGTTTGATGTACTAAAAGCCGCTGCATCGCAAAATTCTGCGGTGCCGTATTTCTGATACATTCACGTGATCGTTTATCAAAATTCCTTTGGCTTCGATTACCATCGCGTCAGATTTTTTTGCAGGATCAATTAGACGTATTTTATAACGCGCTAGTGCAGGAAAAATCTTTGCGTAATTGCAGGATTGCGGACAAACCATCAACCCGGTATGCCCCCGGGAGGCGTTCAGGGGTGGTTTGATTACACCTGTTTTTGCGCGGTCCGTGTCGAACGCGGTTCAGATCGGCACAGATCACGTTCTGAGCAGGATTGACGCACCAATGGACTGGCTGATGGACTGGCGGTGGTCACCGACATGCCAGCCTGCGTTGGGGCGTTCCAGGATCGGGCCTCAGGGTTACGATCCTCTGATCGGGAAATGGCACCCCGAAGCTGGTGCGCGCGCCCTCAACTGCGGTTGGATTTCATGCTGTTTTGCGGTTTCGATCTCTTTGCATCTGTGCCCGATGCGACGACCCATTGCCGTTTTCGCAACCCACGATGATCTTCTGGCGGGGATTGGCGCGCCGCAAGACCGAACCGAAGCGGTGGCCCCCGACAATCCGCCCGACGATCCGGACATGCATTTCAATACCGACACGCAAGCGCGGTGGGTCAGGAACGGCGCGAAGAGGGGATACCTATTGGTCAAAGGGGCGAACACGCGCGGGCGGGTATTGTGGCCGACAAGGCCTATGCCAGCAAGAAGGCCCCCTGCGCGGGCACCATCATGACGGGATCATACGGAACCAGCCACCTGTCATCCGCCCGTCATCGCCCCCTGTGTGCCCGGGAAAACGCGGGCGGCAGGCGGATCTGCAAACACCGCTTCCGGGTTGTGAGGAATGCCTATGCCACGATGACGCACCGCCCGATAGTTCGGGCTGGCCAGAACAAGACGCCCGATTGGCGCTGGCGGCAATCGAACAGAACCTGCGTGGCACCGCAAACAGAATCACCCGCAACCCGCAAATACCGGCAATCGCGTAAACCCGGACCACCAAAACCGCTTTGCCCGCTGTTAAGGCCAGGTAAGGCCAGCGGACCGGACGGAATGGCCAAATCAACGCTTCCCCCGAAATCACGCGCTCACGCAGAGGTCTTATGCTGATCGGTGGGGTGTCTGCAGTTTAATAGTCCTCCATGGAGATCCTCGTCAGGTACTGTCGCCTATCGCTGCGCTGCTTGAGGCGATGTCGTCCGGACCGGCCGCGGGGTCGGTCGGCGCACTGCCTGTTTTGGTGACGTGGCACGAAACGCTTGCCGGATACAAGGCCGAGAGTATTGATCCCGGCCAGCACCACGTCGGGGGTTGCCTGCCCTGCCGGGCGGTGATCTCGGCAAGTGCCGTGGTGCCAGAGCGGATGGCAAGCAGGCCCGGCCATCTCGTCCTTCTGCGGATTGAGACCGTCCCGAACTTCGGTAGGTGACCAGTCAACCGGCACGTCCTGCGCCGGGATGCACCCTGCCGCCCATGCGGCCCGGTGAACCATCGCCAGAGATCGGGGCGCACAACATCGGGATACAGAAACGCCACTGGATGGCGTTGATCATCCGGCGTAACTCGACGAGCCTTGCGCGCACGGGTGCGTAGCTCATACGAAACAAGTCCCTGTTGAGTAATTCGGGGCGCTCGCAGAAGCTGATCGCGATGATGTGGAGGCTGATGCGCTTGCGCCCGCCATAGAGCCTCCGGTAGCTGACGACGTGGTTAAAGCGGATGTCTTTGCCACCGCAGGCAGGCGATAAGCCCCGGCTGGAACTGTTCGACTTGATTGCTGTCGGCATCCGCAGGCGCGATATCCTGTTGAATTTCCTCGTCGCTGAATGTCGCTGAATAAGGTCACGGTGACGCAGGCCCCGGTCTTGTTGCAAACGATCCCGGCCACCCCGTAGTTGTCAAGAGCACGCAAGGATTGAATCACCAATGCACCCCAGAGCACACCGCGCGTGCGGTCATCTCACCTGTCAGGCTGAGGCTCGCGTCCACCCGAATATACGGCCAAAGAGCCGATAGGCCCGCCGCCAACTGAGCATATTGAGCTCAATGCCCTGCAGCACCGAATGGGCCCGGGCATGCAGGCGGTCGAGCTGACCATCCGCGTCGCAATCTCCGTGCCCATATCTCTCAGCCACCGACCCCCGTACCCGCTTGGCGCGACTTGGTGAATCACGCCACCCCAAGCAATTTGATCTAAAACGAGCGGTACTATGCGTTGTTTCAACGGTAGAATGCAATTTTCTTAAGAACCTTTCGCCAGTTCAAAGCGGTAAACATCAAGTACCGTCGCGCCTTCGCCGCCCGGACCATTATGATAAGGCAGGAACCACTAAGTCCTCACCAGCTTTTCATACCTTTCCGCAATATCGCGGGTCAGGCTGCCAACCTCGAAATTATAGTCGCCGATCTGGCCCACTGGCGTCACCTCGGCCGCGGTCCCGGTCAGCCAGCATTGTTCGAACCCTTCCAATTCGCCCGGTTCGATATGCCGTTCGTGCACCTTGATTTGGCAATCTTTCAGTATGCTGATCACGGTTTGCCGGGTGATGCCGTTCAGAAAACAATCAGGGTCCGGGGTGTGAACCTCGCCGTCTCTAACGAAAAAGATGTTGGCACCCGTCGCCTCGGCCACATAGCCGCGATAGTCAAGCATCATCGCATCTGAACAGTCTTTGGCTTCAGCCGCGTGTTTGGACATGGTGCAGATCATGTACAGGCCGGCGGCCTTGGCATGGCTTGGGATGGTTTCGGGGCTGGGTCGTTTCCATTTGGAAATATCCAGCTTTGCCCCCCTCATCTTGGCATCGCCATAATAAGCACCCCATTCCCAGGCTGCGACAGCCATGTGCACCGGGTTGCGGGCCGCCGCGATAGCCATGTCTTCGCCTGCACCGCGCCATGCGACCACACGCACATAGGCATCGCCCAGACCGCTGGCGGCCATGACCTCGGCCTTGGCGATCTCGATCTCGTCGACCGTATAGGGGATGTCGAAATCGACCATTTCTGCCGAGGCTTTCAGCCGTTCGGAATGTTCCCTGCTTTTGAATATCTTGCCCTTATAGGCCCGTTCGCCTTCAAAGACGGAACTGGCGTAGTGCATGGCATGGGTCAGGATGTGGACATTGGCGTCGCGCCAATCGACCATTTTGCCATCCATCCAGATCGTTCCGTCTTTGTCATCATATCCCGACATCTGTCCTCCTCGCAGAGATTTTTCATTTTATTGTGCAGACAAGTTCTAAATTAGAAAGACTTCCGCGTAAATAGAGGATTGCGGACAAACCATCAACCCGGTAATCTCTTGGCAGGCGTTCAGGGGTGGTTTGATGTACCTGTTCTGGCACGGTTCGTGTCGAACACGGTTCGGATCGGCGCAGATGACGTTCTGACCGGGATTGACGCACCAGTGGACTGGCAGTGGTGTTCGCCAATCCTAAAGCGTGTGCTGGGGCGTACCGGGGATCGGGCCGCCGGGTTATGATCCTGCTGGTCCGCTTCACGTGTCTGCTGATCGGGCAGTGCTCACACCGCGCTGTTGCAGGGCGGTGTCCACGATGATTTTATGGCCGGGGGTTTGCGATCAGATCGAGGGTCACGGGCCGCAGCCGAAAAGGTCGAAGTGGCGATCATCGACGCCACACTGGTGCAAAGTGCCGCCCCCGCGAAGCGTACGCCGGGCTACGAAGATGACATCCAACGGCTTTGCCCGCCCGGACGAGGCCCGGATGAGGAAAGTTTGATCGACAAGGTTCACACGGGCACTTGCGAACCGGGATGCCCTGCGCGGTCACCACCGTGACGGGATCATGCGAACGGCCGCCCCCGTCATCAATCCCTGCGGGCTTGGGAACAACGCGGGGGCAGGCTGAACTCCAAACGCCGCTTGCGGGATTGCGCACTGCCTATGCCACGATGAAGCACCGCCCGATAGTGCGGGCTGACCAAAACAACCCGCAAACACCGGCAATCGCGTAACCCGACCACCAAAACCGCTTTGCCCATTGTAAGACCAGCGGAGCGGACAGAATGGCCCAATCAACGCTTCCGCGCCGAGCATCACGCGCTCACGGACAGGTCTTTTGGACATAAAGCTGTGCTGAAATTGCGATTTCGTACCCCTCTACACTTGAAATGTCAACAAATCTGACGTATGCTGCCAAAATTTCTAGCAAACTGGAAAAAGTGATGCCTAATCCTAGAGGCGGCGAAGACCTGCTGTTTCTGACCGAGGAACAGTTGCGTCAGGGGGTCGAGGCGATGTTTTTCGCCTATCGCGGATTTACCGCCGACCCTGACCGAATCTTGATACAAATGGCCTATGGCCGTGTGCATCACCGGGCAATCCATGTCATTAAACGCGCGCCTGGCACCACGGTAAACAAATTAATGTGGACTTTGGGTGTTACAAAACAGTCGCTCAACCTGGTGTTGCGTACCCTAATCTCGGATGGGTTGGTAGAAAGTCGAGTCGGCACCGTCGATAAACGCAAACGCCATCTTTTCCTCACCGAAAGTGGCCGCACGTTAGAGGCCCGACTAGCCGACGCACAACACAGGCGCATGCGCATAGCGTATAAAACTGCGGGGCCAGACGCAGTTGCGGGATTCAAGAAAGTGCTGGAAGCAATGATGGATGCAGAAACGCGGCACGCCTATACTAGGTTGAAAGACGGTGGCACATGATCGATCTTGATGCGCATCTGCTGATTGTGGATGACGATGAACGAATTCGCAATCTATTGAAAAAATTTTTGATGCGGAACGGGTTTCTGGTAACTACCGCCCGCGATGCAGCCCACGCGCGTCGGGTGCTAGCGGGGCTGGATTTCGATCTGATCGTACTAGACGTGATGATGCCGGGCGAGGATGGAATCACCCTAACCCGGTCCCTGTGCGAAACGCATGCGACACCCATACTCTTGTTGACGGCCAAGGGCGAAACCGAAAACCGGATCGAAGGATTCGAGGCGGGTGCAGATGATTATCTGGCAAAACCGTTCGAACCCAAGGAATTATTGTTACGCATCAATGCGATTCTGCGGCGGATGCCGGAACCCACTGCTGAAGACACCGCACCCAAGATTTTGTACATGGGGCAGATAAGATACGATACTGGCTGTAGGGAAATGTGGCGGGGTGACCAGTTGATCCGATTGACCGAAACCGAATCGCAATTGATGCACATATTTTCCGCCAATCTGGGGGAACCGATCAGCCGTGCCAGGCTAGTCGAGGATTTGGGCCGTGACCGGGGCCAGTTCCAAGAGCGGGCAATCGATGTTCACATCACCCGCTTGCGCCGCAAGATTGAAATCAACCCGAAACAGCCGCGCTATTTGCAAACCGTGCGCGGCACTGGATATATGATCGCCACGGACTGAACACCGATAACCACCGCCTTTGTGATGCATGCCAATGCACTTAGACGAAACATTACAAAAATTGTATCACTGGTATGCAAAAAACATTGTACACTGTTGCTATGAGTTTCGATTTCATTGGAGCTCTGGAAGAGTGTAATGACGGGGATGTAACCCCCACATGGACACATCTATCTACTCTATCTTCAGAATGAGTATCGCAAAGACGATATCCTGCCGACTGCTAGAGAGATTGGTCAAAGATATAATCTTCCCGAACATATCGTTGTTGATCGTGTTAATAAGTCACCCTTCGCTGTGATTGAGGCGACTGCTTCTATGGAAGCAATCGAACAAGCACTTTCGGAAACCCGGTAATATAGGAATGCGTTGCGCCAAGTGAGTTTCAGATCGCTTGCGGTTTATCTCGCTCAAACAAATGCCAATTCCTTGAAGTTGTGCGTTTGACTGAATTCTAAATGAAACCAAACCGAAACAGATTTCTGCCCTAGACGGACAGGCGGGTATTCTTCTAATTCCGTTACTAAATGAAGTTCTGGCAGAGAAGGTCGCCCAGATTAACCGGTTTCTTCGCAAGGTTAATATCAAAGTTGAATATCGCCTAGCACATGTGGCGGCTTTCATACTTGCATTGTGACATTCCCGCGATAATTTGTGATGATACTCAAAGTAATTTCTCAAGGATGTAAATGACTCGTACGCAGGAGCGTTTCGCAAAGTAAAACAATTCAACCTCTCACAATCGATTATAGTTGATTTAGGAATAATACAAAAGCACGAACCAAGGCATCGCGGATCCTGAATATTCTTGAGTATTTGAATATCACGATTCTCGCTACTGAGTACGATTATGTATGTCAATTATCTATTTCAACTATCTGAGATTTTTCCGACGCGCAGGTTATAGTAATTATTACGATTAGGTAGTATTTCATGTGTAATGCGACGAAAATCGTGCTATCCTTGCCACCGGAATAGCCGATTATCCACGGTGCGTTGCAGGTTTACCGGTATTCGTCCTGCAACTCGGCGCGGATAGAATTAAATGAATTGAAATTTGTCATGGCTAGGTATGATTAGTTCTTCTACTTTTTACTCATTCTAGCTTAAAACGCTATAGGTAGTTGTATTTTCATCAATATTTATCAAATAAAACAATTGCAGAATTTCTGGACAACCATTGGTTGACAAAATCAATTGTTCCTCAATACCATGCAGTACTTTTGCCATTTTGATAAAATCATCTAGATAAAATAATCCAGTGCCATATATATCTTCGCACCCCCAATAAGGTAAATCAAGATAAAAGAAAATGTGCGATTTGTTGTATTTCTGAATTACATCGGCTCAATCAAGACATTCTATAGTCACGCTAGATAATCAACCATGTAGTGCTAC
>JACOMT010000060.1:3775-14912 GCA_014623385.1 Paracoccaceae bacterium | reverse complement strand
GCGGGCAACGCCGCCTGGATGTCATCTTCGTAGCCCGGCGTACGCTTCGCGCCGTTCCTGACCCACCGCGCTTGCGTGTCGGCACGGAAATGCATGTCTTAATCGTTGGGTGGATCGTCGGGGGCCTCCGCTTCGGCCTGGTCTTGCGGAGCACGGCAAACCCCGGCCAGAAGATCATCTTCGACATCGCCCTTCACCAAATTCATTGCGAAAAAGGCAATGGGTCGTCGCATCGGGCACAGGTGCAAAGAGGTCGGGGCCGCAACACAGCATGAAATCCAACCGCACTTGAGGGCACGCACGCCAGCTTCGGGGTGCCACTGCCCGATCAAAAGGCACTTGAAGCGGACCAGCGGATCGTAATCTTGGGGGCCGATCCCGGCGCGCCCCAACCCGCGCTTGCATGTCGGCGAACACCACCGCCAGCCCATTATGGCGTCAATCTTGCTCAGAACGTCATCTTTGTCGGCCCGAACCGCGTTTGACACGAACCGCGCAACAACAGGTGCATCAAACCACCTCTGGACGCCTCCCAACAGCATACCGGGTTGATGGTTTGTCCGCAATCCTCCAAATTATGCAGAGGTCTAGCCCCAGGCTCAGCGGGGGCAAAGGTTATGGGGCTTTGTCGCGTTGGTGTCGGAGGCCTGCACTTTCTCAGAAACGCGTTTCGTCCCCTGAATAGACACAGCGTCAGTCCAGAAACGCCTTTTCCACCACATATTGTTTTGGATTGGAATTTGCGCCTTCTTCTAGTCCATAGCCTTCCAACAGGTCCTTGATGTCCAGATTAAAGGCTAGGTTGCCGCAGACCATCGCGCGATCAGTGTCGGGTGACAGGGGCGGCATACCCAAATCCTCAAATATCGTCTTGTCGCGCATCAGGTCGGTGATACGGCCCATATTGGCGCTCTCTTCGCGGGTGGTAGTGGGATAGTATTTCAGCTTGGCGAGATGTTCGGTGCCTAGCAGCTCGTTCAGCATCGCATCCCCGCGGATATCTTCGATCAATTGGCGGCCATATTCGAGCTCACCCACTTCGCGGCAGGTATGGGTGATGATGACCTCGTCATAGTTTTCGTACGTTTGCGGGTCGCGCAGCAGCGAAGCGAATGGCGCAAAACCGGTACCGGTGGCGAAGAACCAGATGTTTTTGCCAGGCAGCAGCGCGTCGTGCACCAACGTGCCCACGGGTTTCGGGCGCAGGATGATCCCGTCCCCCGGACGGATATGTTGCAGACGCGAGGTCAGCAAGCCATCCTGCACCTTGATCGAATAAAACTCCAGTTCATCATGCCAACTGGGCGAAGCAATGGAATAGGCGCGCAACAACGGCTTCTGTTTGCCGGTCCCGGGGTCTGGATCGCCCATCAGGCCGATCATCACAAATTCCCCCGACCGAAACCGCAGCGCTGCCGGGCGCGTTATCCGAAAGGAAAACAGCCGGTCGGTCCAGTGTTTGACATCCGTCACCGTTTGAGCATCGGGCAGAGCCGATTTTTTCACCGGGGTCAAGGTGTCGGTCAAGCGGGGCGTCATTTCTGTCATATCGCTCTTGATAGGTTCTGAAATCAATCCCTCAAAAGATATCAAAGACCGCTGCGTGACAGGGTGATGTTCGGTGGAAGCCTGGATTTGGCCATTCTGTCCGATCCGCTGGCCTTACATGACCTTACATCGGGCAAGGCGGTTTTGGTGATCTGGTTATGCGATTGCCGGTGCTTGCCGGTTGAGGGGCGGTGCCACGCAGGTTCTGCCCGATCACCGTCATCGCCAGTCGGGCGTTTTGTTCTGGCCAGCCCAAAATACCGGGCGGTGCTGCATCGTGGCATAGGCATTGCGCGATCCCTCAAGCGGCGTTTGGAGATCCGCCTGCCCCCGCGTTTTTCCACAGCCCGCAGCGCGTCCCGGTTGGCCTTGCTGGTATAGGCCTTGTCAAGCCGACGCCCGCCTGCGCGTTTGTCTCTCAACCATGGTATCAAACCCGGGGCTCCCGGCCCGGTTCGCAGGTATGGTGTTTCGCAGGTGTGGTGCGGACCCTGTTGATGAAGCCTTCCCCGTTCGGGCGGGCAAAGCCATTTGATGTCATCTTCGTAACCCAGCGTAGTCTTCGAGCCTTTCTTGATCCATATCGTCGGGGGCCTCCTCTTCGGCCCGGTCTTGCGGAGTGCGGCAAACCTCGACCGGAAGATCATCATGGACACCGCCCTGCACCAGCGCGTTACGAAAACGGTAACGGGTCGTCGCATCGGGCACATGGGCATAATAGATCGAGACCGCAAAACAGCATGAAATCCAACCGCACTTTCAGAGCCCGCTCCAGCTTCGGGGTGCTACTGTCCGATCAGCAGACACTTGAAGCGGACCAGCGGCGCATGACCCTGCGGCCCGATCCCGCAGTACCCCGACCCGTGCCTGCGCGTCGGCGAAGCCCACCGCCAGCCCATGAGGGCGGCAATCCTGGTCAGAACGTCGTCTGAGCCGGTCCAAACCGCGCAATAACAGGCCCGTCAAACCACCCCTCAACGACTCCCAAGAGCATACCGGGTTGATGGTTTGTCCGCAACTCTCCAAATTATGCAGAGGTCTTCTAAAAGATATACCTAAAGGTCATTATTGACCTTCAGAACGAATATAAGGTATCGACGTGAATTTTGCAATACCTTATCTTGTAAAGACGCTAATGAACATAAGGCGGTAACCCGCACTCTTTGATCCAAGCCTTTTGTTCTGTTTCGATCTTTGTTCGTTCAACCAAGGCTGCTTGATGTACCCTAGTATTCAGCACACCAGATTGAAAATACTCTCCAACAGTTTGGCCGATTCTGGACTTCATGGACTCGTATCATTCCTGGCATTCTTCAGGAGTTTTTTTGTTGGCATAGATTACCGCACCAGCGACAATCCCAGCAAACACAATGGAGATTAAAGCGATTTTCGTACTTTTTCTTCGATTTTGCAATTGTCAGGGATCAGTCGACGGCCACCATCAGGCGTGTCAACCCATGGAAGTGATAGGTGTCCGAATATTGCGGCGGGGTGGTCAGGTGCAGATTCGAGCATCGCTCAAACAGTACAGCAAGGCCAATAGCTATTTCTAGGCGCGCCAGTGACGCTCCGACACAGAAATGCAGACCAGCACCAAAGCTGGCATTGGTTTTTATCGGACTGGTGGGATCAAATCTGTCCGGGTTGTCCCAAGCCTCCGGGTCGCGGTTGGCCGCAGCCAGCATCAATGCCACCTCGTCCCCACGGTTGAACCGGTGCCCAAAGATCTCAATGTTGTCATAGGCATAGCGCGTGAACATGTGCAGTGGTGGATCAAAGCGCAGGATTTCCTCGACCGTTGCGTCAATCCGGTCTGGGGTGAGGCAGGCGAGGTCCGTGCCTGTTTCCCGCAAGGTTTTGACCCCGTTGCCCAACCCATGCACGGTGGCCTCATGCCCCGCATTAAGGAGCAGGATACAAGTACCGATCAGCTCATCCGTGCTCAGCTTGTCACTTTTTTCTTCGGCTGCGATCAGTTGGGTGATCAGGTCATCGCGGGGACTGGCACGGCGCTGATTGGTATACTCGCGCAGAAAGGCAGAGAAATCGTCGGCGGATTGATTGGCCGCGTTTTCGACCACCCGTGTGCGGCGCGCCTGGTACATGGCGACCATATCGTGTGACCATCGCAGCAAATCGCGCCACATCTCTTCGGGAACGCCTAGCAGGCGGGCGATGATCAGAACGGGAATCCGGCTGCAATAGGCGTCGAGCAGGTCAAAGGAACCTGTTGGAAAGGCGTCGATCAATTGATGGCACAGTGTCCTGATTTCCGGGCCTAGCCCGGTAATCCGTCGCGACGTAAACGCGCGCAGGACCAGACCGCGCAGCCGCGTATGGCGCGGCGGTTCCGCATTCAACAGCGAATGTCGTTCAACAGTATCGAAGGCGGTCAGATGCGCGGGCACCGGTCGCCGCAACTCTACCGGTTTTTCGCGGCCAAAGCGGCGGTCCCGCAGCAGGGCATGAACCGCCTCGTGCCCAAAGGCGGCCATCATGCCATAATCGTCCCATTGCACCAGCGGTGCCATGCTCCGCGCACGCGCATAGAACGGGTACGGGTTTTGTACAAAGACCGGGTCAGTCGGGGATTGTCGCACGCTCGCCATAGAGCCTGGATGCCAAACTGAGGCGCTATGGTCAATCGGTCCCGCACTGAGACAGGATTGCGCCATACGAGGCGTTGGATCATGGCGGGTTTTTGTGCTGACATGTGCTGACAATTGTCTAGCTGGTGCTGGGTTTTTGGCACTTGGGGTACCATCAGGCGTTGAGCTGATTAACCGATAGGGCTGAGACGGATGTGGTCCTGGCCAGCATAGTGATCGGCTGGCCATCCCGTCGCAGAACTATCAGGAATTGGCTGTCCTGATGGCGAGTCACCCGGATCTGCGTCATTTGGACAGTGATTTGACACAAAAAACCGCAGTCCAGTTGCTGTGCGAGGTGGTGAATAAAGCCTGCGGGCTGACCTGATGTATGCGGAGTGCATCGGACGGGTTCTTGTTTCTGGTGCCGAGGGTTAAATACTGGTTTACTTCGAAGGATTATCTAAGTATTATGGATTTATTGAAAACGGAGGAGTCGAAATAACTTTTGAAGAATACTAAAGCCGAATGGCTGGCTCTTGAAGCCGACATTGAAAAGTGGAAGTTCGAAGACGGGAAAGAAGCCTTGGAAGGGTTTCGTTAGCGTCTTAGTGTTCTGAAAAATCCGAACATGGCTCCTGAGCGCATTTTCGGGGTGCCTAGGCTGTTCCATCCCGGATGATCACAGAGCCACGCACCGGTCTGCGCTATTCATGGCACGATCTCTGTTCCAGGGACTGCTCGGGAGGCAGGGAGTGCTGCAAATCAGGTTGTATAGGGCATGCCAACGCCCCCCGGGATCGGGGCGGCCATATTCAGGCAAATCCGATGCCAGCGTGGCAACCAGCGTGACAAATTGCAGAGTGCTACGGCATTTCAGGTCAAACAGTCTGGAAGTGGCGCAAGCGGGCTCATGTGTCGAGGACCGCAGCCACACCCCACACCAGCTCCAGACGACGCCGCCACCGGCCTGTAATGAGGATGCCAAAGCGTCGCCTATCGAAGCGTGTGACGTGAACTCACCGGCTCAATTCGACCAAAGTGGCACTATGGCTTGCGACGATGGGTGCTGCAAAACAATTTTATTCTAGAGGGGGTGTTTTATGAAGACCACAAAAGTGATACATCTGACGTTCATTACCACTGTGCTATTAATAATTGCTTATACTACAGCTTTTGATTTTTTGCGCATTAGACTGGTTTCCCTCCGAAGTTGAGCAATATACCGGTCCTGCGGGGTTGAGTGACACTTTCCACCGGCGTCCTGTTGGCAATCACGGCTTTACCGCTGGCAGCCTTGGACCGCAGGCCTCGACCCAACAGCCACCCCAACCGGAATATCTAGTCCTATCCGGCGCGACCACCTGCGGGTTGGGCCCACAAAGCAGTACGAGATCTGGCTATGCTTTCAACACGCACCCCGGGAGCGGCGAAAGACCGCCAATCCATTCAGTACATCAATTCTGGCCGGAACGTTATCGTTGCCGATTCGGTCCGCCGCCTCGCACACGGAAAAAGGTCGTCAAACCACTCTGGCAAACCCGCGCGAAACATAACCGGTCCCATAACCCAAAACGGAATTCTCAATTATGCGTGAGGTCTTCACGAGGAAGGCTAAAGCTTTCTGAAACCACCTCCGTGACCTTGCGCATGGCCCCAATGCCTGGCAGTTTGCCCATTAGGAAAAACCGGTACCAACCGGCCGGTTCAGGGAGGATGCGATATGACCATCGCCAATGCGGATGATCGCGATCAGATCAACAACGAAATGCCGTGGGGCGACCGGCCCGTGGCCAAAACCTTATTTCAGATGCTATCTGACACTGCTGCCCGCTTTCCGGACTCAAAAGCGATCAGCTATCAGATCTTTTCAGGCCCGACGGACAAGGCCGAAACGCTGACCTGGGCTCGGCTGAGGGACAAAACGGTTCAGGCCGCCAACCTATTTCGGTCCCTGGGCATCGGGGAAACTGATGTCGTGGCCTATGTTCTTCCCAATTGCAACGAAACCGTGGTTGCCTTTTTGGGCGGTGCCGTTGCCGGTATTGTGAATCCGATCAACCCGCTGCTGGAACCGGAACAGATCGCCTCGATCTTGCGCGAAACCGGGGCCAGGGTTGTGGTCACACTAAAGCCTTTCCCGAAAACCGATGTCGCGCGAAAGGTGGCCGAGGCGGTGCGTCACGCGCCCGGGGTTAAAACGGTGCTGGAAATTGACCTGAACCGGTATCTGACGCCACCCAAATCCTGGATTGTTCCACTGATTCGCCCAAGATGCCCGGAAAAGGAACAGGTAGCCCATGCGACATACAGGGATTTCAACAAGGAGCTGCCCAAACAGCCCGCAACGCTGACCTTTCCTGACGCGGAGGGTGATCGGGTTGCCTTTTATTTCCACACCGGTGGTACCACGGGCATACCCAAAGTGGCCCGGCACAAATATTCTGGTGCCATTTACAATGGGTGGATCAGCCATACGCTGCTGTTCACGGAAAATGACGTGATCATGTGCCCGCTGCCGCTGTTTCACGTATTCGCCTGTTACCCGATCCTGATGGGTGCCGTTGCCTCGGGTGCGCATGTCGTATTCCCGACACCTCAAGGCTATCGCGGTGAGGGTGTGTTCGACAATTTCTGGAAACTGTGCGAACGTTGGAGGATTTCGTTCGTCATCACCGTACCAACGGCCATTTCGGCCAAGATGCAGCGCCCTGTTGATGCCGATATCAGCAGTGTCAAAAAGGCATTTTCCGGATCAGCCCCGTTGCCGGTCGAACTATTCCGGCGATTCGAAAGCGCCACAAACGTCAACATCATCGAAGGCTATGGCTTGACCGAGGTGACCTGTGTCGTATCGTGCAACCCGGTTGATGGTAAAAAGAAAATCGGCTCGGTCGGTATTCCGTTTCCGTACACGGATGTGAAGATCATCAAAGGCGCAACCGATGGCCTGGTCGAGGCGGGGGATGACGAGATTGGCGAGATCTGTGTCGCCAGCCCCGGCGTGTATGACGGCCACACATATACCGAGGCGGAAAAGAACGCGGACCTGTTTTACGATAGTCGGTTTCTGCGCACAGGCGATCTGGGTCGGCTCGATGCGGACGGCTATCTCTGGATCACAGGCCGCGCCAAAGATCTGATCATCCGGGGCGGTCACAATATCGACCCGGCAGAGATTGAAGAGGCGCTTTTAGGGCACGAGGCGGTGGCCTTTGCCGGTGCCATTGGCCAACCTGACCGCCATTCAGGCGAGCTGCCGTGCGCCTTTGTCGAACTGGTCGACGGCGCGTCTGTTACATCGGACGAGCTTATGGCGCACTGCAGGGTTCACGTGCGCGAACAGGCCGCGCATCCCAAACATATCGCGATCCTGGATGAGCTGCCCAAAACTGCCGTCGGCAAGGTGTTCAAACCCGATTTGCGCAAACAGGCAATCACCCGGATTTATAACGAAGCCCTGAAAGAGGCGCAGGTTCAGGCCCGTGTCGCTCATGTGGTCGACGACAAAAAGCGCGGTCTGGTGGCACGATTGGACCGGAACGGTGCCGATGAGGCAGCCGTCCAGAAAACGCTGGGGGGGTTTGTCAACCAATGGGAATGGGCAGTCTGATCCGATGCGACGGGCGCAGGCCGGACTATAGCACCCTGATCGCCGCCGAAATCTGGGCATTCATCCACAAGACGGCAATATTCTATCCGGCGGATGCGCGGTGACCCGGGCGGTTGTTGAACATGTGTCGTGCCTTCGATCAAGGGCGTCCGGCCGGGATTGGTGCCATTGAGATGACCGCCGACGGTGTTCCGGTCCGGGTCTATGCGGCGGGTACACCGGACTTTACCGTGGAGTATTTCCATGGGGGGCGGGTTTGTGGTTGGCGGATTGGACAGCCTTGATGACATCTGTGCCGAACTCTGTGCCCAAACCGGATATCGGGTCGTCGCCGTGGATTACCGGCTGTGCCCGGAACACGTCCATCCGGCTGCGGCGGCCACCCGATGGGTGGGCCGGTCGTTCTGGTCGGGAACAGCGCGGGTGGCAAACCTGGCGGCGGCGGTGGCGCATCACGCGCGGGGCGAAACTGATCGTATTCGGGGCCAGGTTCTGATCTATCCCGATCTTGGCGGCGGTCCTGACACGGACAGCTATGTAACGCATGCCAACGCGCCGATGCTGACCAGGGACGAGGTGATCCAGTACACCGATATCCGCCATGGCGGGCCGGTGCCGCTACACGATCCTACTGCTTCGCCCTTGGTGGATCAGGATTTCGCCAATGTACCCTCTCACCATTGTCTATACGAAGGCCCACAGCTATCTGCGCGCCCGCAGCATGTCGGCCGGGTCCGCGACAGTTTTAACCGGCTCACCACGGTGGTCGAGGTGCTGGGCCAGGATATTTGGCCCTTTGGCTGACGGGAATGGGCGTGCCCTGTGATTGCCTGACACACCGGTAACCAGGACGGTAACCCCAGCACCCGGAGTCCCCTGTCGCGACATGGTGAGGGTGTTGTCCAACGGGGGGTATCGGTGCGACGGTGCTCGGTGTAACAAAGCCATGCTGGCACATTAAATCATTCAGCATATCATAAAGCTCAGGAATATCCTGCATACAGGAAACCGATTGAGCGGCGGCTCGTGTGCGAACGCGGAAAAATCTTTTGATTTGATTTTCCAAACGGTTCTCTCCGAAGATGAATTCGGTATGTTCAAGGCCCTCCGGGTAACCAGTAAATTTAGCGTTCACGAACGTGATTTATGGGAAGTTAGCCGTGCCCGCGAACGCCTGAAAATTCTTGATCCGGGTACCCTTGGCATCGGTCACGCGGGGGTTAGTTGCCCCCACCTTGCATTTTGCGGTTGGCGATCACGGCTTCCAGCCAGCCCAATTTCATCCGAGGCACCGAGCTGAGTAACAGGTCCGTATAGTCATCAAACGGCGGGCTCAGCACCTGTGACTTTGGGCCATAGCGCACAATGTTACCCTGATACATGACCGCAATGCTGTCCGCGATTGCGCGTACGGTGGCAAGGTCATGCGTGATGAGGAGATAAGCCACATTCTCGGTCTTTTGCAGTTGCAACAGCAGTTTTAAAATTCCGTCCGCCACCAGCGGGTCGAGGGCGGATGTGACCTCATCACAGATGATCATCCTGGGTTTGGCCGCCAGTGCGCGTGCGATGCACACCCGCTGTTTCTGTCCACCCGACAGCTCTGTCGGATACCGGTCAATAAAGTCCTCGCCCATCTCGACCTCGTCCAACAGCTCGACCACGCGCCCGTGCCTTGCGGCTCCTCTGAGGCCAAAGTAGAACTCCAACGGTCGCCCGATGATCGTACCCACCGTCTGGCGCGGGTTCATCGCCACATCGGCCATTTGATAGATCATCTGCAAGTCGCGCAGATCCTCACGCGTGCGGCCCGCCAGATCGTTCGACAGGACCCGCCCGGCAAACTCGATCTCCCCTTGCCATGGCGGCAACAGTCCGGTGATCACACGGGCGAGGGTGGATTTACCAGACCCGGATTCGCCCACGACCGCCAGGGTTTGCCCGGGATACAGATCGACCGTTACTTTATGCAGAACGTCGAATTTCAACCCCCTGTAGCGTGCGGTAATCCCCGTGACCTTCAGCACCGGTTCAGGCGTGGGTAATTTTTCCTCATGCTCGATGGACCGCACCGAAACCAGGGACCGGGTATACCCCTCGCACGGGTTATTGATGATCTGATCTGTATTGCCGTATTCAACGGTATTCCCGTGGCGCAGCACCATGATGTGGTCGCTGACCTGGGCCACCACAGCAAGGTCATGCGTGATGTAAAGCGCGGCAACCCCGGTGTCGCGGATCGCCTCCTTGATCGCGGCCAGCACGTCAATTTGTGTGGTCACATCCAGGGCAGTTGTCGGCTCGTCAAACACCACCAGATCCGGTTGGGGACACAGCGCCAGCGCAGTCATCGCCCGTTGCAACTGGCCCCCGGACACCTGGTGCGGGTACCTTTTGCCAAAGGCTTCGGGTCGGGGCAGACCCAGCTTGCGGAACAGGGTCACAGCCCGCTCTTCGGCCCGTTTCCGGCTGAAACGCCCGTGATGAACAGCCGCCTCGGTCACCTGATCCATGATCTGCCTGGCGGGATTGAACGAGGCCGCCGCCGATTGCGCGACATAGGTCACCTCGGACCCGCGCAATGCACGCAGAACCTTGAGACCGCCTTGCAGAATATTGCGCCCGTTGATCCAGATTTCACCGTCTGTAATTTCCACGCCGCCGCGGCCATAGCCCATAGAGGCTAGGCCAATAGTGGATTTCCCCGCTCCGGATTCCCCGATCAGACCAAGCACCTTGCCCTTTTCCAACTGAAAGGACACGCCGTGTACGATTCCGATCTCTCTGGGCTTTTCGCCAGGTGGATACACCGTCGCTCTGATTTTCAGGTTGCGGACGCCGAGCAGATCATCAGCCATCAGCCCCGCCCCCCTTTCAGGGATGTAGTACGGTTCAGGACCCAGTCCGCCACCAGGTTCACAGAGATGGCGAGCGTCGCGATGGCAAAGGCCGGGATCAGTGCCGCGGGAATCCCGTACACAATGCCGTCCTTGTTTTCCTTCACGATGCCGCCCCAGTCCGCCTCGGGCGGTTGGATGCCCAGTCCGAGGAAGGACAGGGTAGAGACAAAGAGCACCATAAAGATAAACCGCAAACCCATTTCAGCGACCAGGGGGGACAGCGCGTTGGGCAGGATTTCCCGGAAGATGATCCATCTACGCCCTTCACCACGCAGCTTTGCCGCCTCGACATAGTCCATCACGTTGATGTCCACCGCCACCGCGCGGGCCAGACGATAGACACGTGTGGCGTCCAATAGTCCCATGACCAGGATGAGAACCGGAATGGTCACCGGCATCACGGACAGAACAACCAGGGCAAAGATCAGCGAGGGGATTGACATGATAAGGTCGACAAAGCGGGACAGGACCTGATCCGTCCAACCGCC
>JACOMT010000060.1:0-3694 GCA_014623385.1 Paracoccaceae bacterium | reverse complement strand
TCCAGATCGTTGTGCGACCGCCATAGATCATGCGGCTAAGCAGGTCACGTCCGATATTGTCGGTTCCCAGGAGGAACTGGAACGACGACGGCTCCCACACATCCCCGACCACCTCGGCCATGCCATAAGGCGCAATAAGCGGGGCGAAGATTGCCATCAGGAAGTATACCGAGGTGAAAAATAGGCCCACTGCTGCGGCAAAGGGTATTCTCATTTTGGATACCTCAAACGCGGATTAGCGATGATCGACACAATGTCAGCGATCATGTTCAGGCCGATATAAACAGCGGCGAAGATCAGGCTGCAGGCCTGTACCACCGGCACGTCCCGTTTCGACACGTGATCTACCAAGTATTGACCCATACCTGGATAGACAAACACCACCTCGACCACTACAACGCCGACTACCAAATAGGCGAGGTTCAGCATGACCACGTTCACAATTGGCGCGACCGCATTTGGCAAGGCGTGGCGGTAAATGACTTGAAAACTGTTCAGCCCTTTTAACTCAGCCGTCTCGATATACGCGGATTGCATCACGTTCAGGATCGCCGCGCGGGTCATTCGCATCATGTGGGCCAGCACCACAAGGGTTAGCACCATGACGGGCAGGGCTATGGATCGCAGCTTTTCCAGAACGCCCATACTGTCATTGACAATTGCGACCGACGGTGCCCATCCTAATTTCACGGCGATAAAGAACATCAAAACATAGCCGATCAGGAATTCGGGGATTGAGATCGAGGCGAGCGTTACGCCCTGTATCAGTTTGTCCAGCCATCGATCCTTATACCGGACAGCCAAAAGGCCTAGAAAGATGGCAAGCGGGACCGAAATCACAGCGGCCCAGAACGCCAGGAATAACGTGTTCGACAGGCGTTGGCCCAGACTGTCAGCGATATAAAGTCTATTGGTCAGGGCCGTGCCCAAATCCCCCCGAAGCACGCCAAAAAGCCAGCTGAAATACCGGGCAACGGGCGGGTCGTTCAGGCCTAATTCCTTGCGTAGGTTGGCGAGATTTTCAGGCGTCGCCGATTGGCCCAGGATGGATTGTGCCACATCCCCCGGCAGAATCATCGTTCCGGCAAAAATGAGGATTGAGGCAAAAAATAGCAGCAGGATGCCCAACGCGCAGCGTTGGACAACCAGTTTCAAAATCGGGTGCACGCGGTTAGACCCTTATACAAGCCAGCATTTTTGCGGTGCCAGACCGTTCATCATGCCAAGGTTCGGATCTTCAATCCAACCTTGCACGTCTGCCGATACGCCTTCGACGAAGTCGTTGAACATCGGGCAGATCAGGCCGCCTTGGTCGCGCAGCATCCTGGCCATATGGCTGTAGATTTCCTTGCGCCTAATCGGGTCGAGCTCGCCGCGCGCGGCTAGCATCATGTCGTCGAATGCGGGCACTTTCCAGCGCGTGTCGTTCCAGTCCGCAGTCGACAGGTACGCGGTCGAATACATCTGGTCCTGAACCGGGCGACCACTCCAGTAGGATGCACAGAACGGCCGTTTGTTCCACACTTCCGACCAGTAACCGTCGTTCGGCTCACGTTTGATTTCCAGCGGGATACCGGCGGCTTGCGCGGTTTGCTGGAAGAGTGCTGCGGCATCCACCGCCCCCGGGAAGGCCACATCGGCCACCTGCAGAATGATTGGTGACCCGTCATGACCCGACTTGGCGTAATGCTCAGCCGCTTTTGCCGGGTCATACGTACGCTGCGGTATCGTTTCGTCAAAGAGCGGATAGGCTTTGTTGATCGGGAAATCGTTGCCGACCGTGCCATAACCGCGCAGGATCTTGTCAACCATTTCTTCGCGGTCAATTGCGTATTTCAATGCAAGACGAAGGTCATTATTGTCGAACGGTTCTGTATCCACATGCATGATGAACACATAATGGCCTGGGCCCGACACGCGCTTGACGTCGATATTGGGCGCGCGTGCTAAAAGTTGGGCGATCTTTGGTTCGACCCGGTTGATCATGTGGACCTGACCGGATTGCAGCGCGGCGGTCCGGGCAGTTGCGTCGTTCAGAACGATGTTTTCGACCGCATCGACATGACCCCGCTCTTCATCCCAGTAGTTCTTGAACTTGGTAAAGACGTGACGTGCTCCAGGCTCATCAGCTTTGATCACGTAGGCACCGGTGCCGATCCCTGCGGTCGGGTTGTCAAATCCGCCATCCGGTTGGATCACCAGGTGGTAATCGGCCAAAAGATAGGGCAGATCGGCATTCGCGATGCTTAGCGTCACCTGGAAGTAGTCACCATCGGCTCTCATCGATTCGATGCCTTTCATGATGCCCAGCGCACCCGAGGTTGCATCTTCGTTCGAGTGTCGCTCCATTGTGCGCAGCACGTCCTCGCTGGTCATGGTTTTGCCGTTGTGAAATTCCACACCCGAACGGATTTTGTAGGTCCAGACCTTGCCATCGTCGCTCGCCTCGACGCTTTCCGCCGCGCGGAAGTCCAGGCTTCCATCGGGGGCGACATTGGCCAGGCATTCGCCAAAGGTGCGCACGTTCACAAATTCTACATCCCCAACGGCCAGGGCCGGATCCAGTGAGTTCGTGCTTTCACCGCCTTGCAGGCCAACCCTCAGCGTGCCGCCCTTGACCGGGCCAGCGGCCCTGGCCGCATTGGCAAAAACTGTACCGGCAACCGCCGTGCTGACGCCCAGGGCGGCAGCACGGCCCATAAATTCGCGGCGTGTCATGCATTTTGATCTCACCCGCGCGGAAAGGTGATCGAGTTTCTTGTTCATTTTAAAGCTCCCAGTTGGTTTGTAGGCGTGTACAACGCTTCTTTGTCCCCGCTGAAGGATCGCACATTTCAACTCATTGGGCAAGATATAAAGTCAGCCCTTGTAGACCGGCCTGCGCCTGTGGTGGAATTTACCACTTTACAAGGCTTTGGCTTTTCGGTCCAGTCGGCTCGAGCTCATCGCCTTCACGCCCCGGGATGCCGTATCGGTAAAGTCGTTTGGACCAATCCGACCTTGACAGGCAGCAGCTTTCTGGTGTCTGGCCTCAGCTTGCGCAGCGAACAGCATGTGTAAGACCTATCCGTGAGCGCGTGATGTTCGGTGGAAGCTTCGATGTGGCTATTCTGTCCGGTCCGCTGGCCTTACCTGGCCTTACATCGGGCAAAGCGGTTTTGGTGGTCTGGTTATGCGATTGTCGGTGTTTGCGGGGTGAGGGGCGGCTTCCCGCAGGTTCTGCCCGATTGTTGCTATCGCCATTCGGGCGTTCTGTTTTGGCCAGCCCGAAATATCGGGCGGCACTTTATCGTGGCATAGGCATTGCGCAATCCCTCACGCGGCGTTTGGAGCTCCGCCTGCCCCCGCGTTGTTCCCGAGCCCGCAGGGGTCGATGACGGGCGGCCGTTCGCATGATCCCGTCACGGTGGCGACCACGCAGGGCGTCTCGGTTGGCCTTGCTGGCATAGGCTCTGTCGGCCAATACGCGCCTGCGCGTTCGCCCCTTTGACCATGGTATAAAACCCGTGGGGGAGGCTCCCGGCCCGGTTCGCAGGTGCCCTTTGTGGACCTTGTCGATGAAACTTTCCTTATTCGGGGCCCGTCCGGGCGGGCAAAGCCGCCTGGATGTCATCTTCGTAACCCAAGGTACGCTTCGCGCCGTTCCTGACCCACCGCGCTTGCGTGTTGGTACTGAAATGGCTGCTGGGGCGGG
>JACOMT010000059.1:12656-16284 GCA_014623385.1 Paracoccaceae bacterium | reverse complement strand
AATCCAACGGCGTTGACCGCCCGGACGAGGTCCGGACGAGCAAAGTTTCATCGACAAGGTCCACACGGGCATCTGCGAACCGGGCCAAGAGTTCCAGGTTTCTATACCATGGTTGAAGGGGCAAAAGCGCGGGCGGGTACTTGCCGACAAGGCCTGTGCCAGCAAGGCCCCCGGTGCGGTCGCCACCGTGACGGGATCATGCGAACGGGCCGCCCGTCATCGACCCCTGCGGGCTTCGGAAAAACGCGGGGCAGGCTGATATCCAAGCACCGCTTGCGGGATTGAGCAATGCTTTAAATCAGGCTGTCACGCAGAGGTCTTTATCCGCCGTGCGCAGTTAGCCACGAGGCACTACAATCAATCGGTCAGTGAACGCGCGTTCGTGGCGAGCTTCATACCCACGACCATCAACAATCGTCACGCACGCCGCAAGGCGTTTATTGCAGGTCGCCGGGGTACCCTCGCCAGTTATCTACGCTGGTTTCATCTCATCGGCAGGCAGAGGAACCCAACGCCGAGGCACTGCCTGGCCAGTGCCTTGGGTGGAATGAACATCAATGCAGTTGCCGGGGGCGATCAATGCTTGAACTGGGCCAGAGGGGTCACAAATTGTAGGTCGCACCGAAAAGAGATATCAACAAATTGCAGCCGGAACAACAAATCCAGATCGAAGTTCGGGTGCTGGCCAGCCTGCACGACATCAACGCAGCGGACTGGGACAGCTGTGCCTGTCCCGAGGCCACGGATGGCGGGCGACCAATTGATCCCTTTACCACGCACAGGTTTCTATCCGCGCTTGAAGACAGCGGATCGGTTGGGGTCGGCACTGGGTGGCAGCCGCAATACCTGACCGCCTATAAGGATGGCCAGCTGATCGGCTGTGCCCCGCTATACGCCAAATTGCACAGCCAGGGCGAATACATCTTTGATCACAACTGGGCCCACGCCTATGAACAGGCGGGCGGGCGGTATTACCCCAAGCTGCAAATCGCGGTACCCTACACGCCCGCCACTGGGCGCCGGTTTCTGGTCAGGCCAGGGTTTGAAGAAATCGGTCAATCCACGCTGGTCAAAGGTGCAGTACAACTGGCGTGGAACAACAATGTCAGTTCCTTGCACGTCACCTTTTGCATCGAAGAAGAGGTGGATGTTGGCACGCGAATGGGATTGATGGCGCGCACGACCCAGCAATTTCACTGGCGGAACGACAGCTATCCCGACTTTCACAGGTTTCTGGACAGCCTATCATCGCGCAAACGCAAGAACATCCGAAAGGAACGTCTCCGGGCCCGGGATTTTGGCGGTGATATTCAGGTTTTGACCGGCGATGATCTGTGCCCCGAACATTGGCAGGCATTCTGGGTGTTTTATCAGGATACGGGATCCCGCAAATGGGGTACTCCCTATCTGACACGCAACTTCTTTGACCAGCTGCAAGAGCGTTTGCGCGACGACGTCGCCTTGATTCTGGCAGAACGGGATGGGCGGTATGTGGCGGGGGCGCTGAATTTCATTGGGCGCGATACGCTTTATGGCCGCTATTGGGGTTGTATCGAACATCACCCCTGTTTGCATTTCGAACTATGCTATTATCAGGCCATTGACTTGGCAATTGCACGCGGTATGAAATGGGTCGAGGCTGGGGCCCAAGGTGAACACAAGCTGACACGCGGCTATTTACCGACCCAGACGCACAGCCTGCACTGGGTCCGGGATCCAGGGTTTGCGGACGCGATCTCCCGGTACCTGGAAGCCGAGCGCGCGGCGATCACAGAAGAGATTGAAATTCTGACCGAATATGGTCCATTCAAGAAAATCCAGATCGAGGAACAGCAATGACGGAAAAACTGACCCAGGCGGAACGCGACACGGCGCTGGTTCCCTTGTTCACATCGGGCTGGACCTTGCTGGAAGATGGGCGCGACGGGATTAAAAAAACCTTTGTGTTCAAAAACTTTGTCGATGCATTCGGTTTTATGACCCGTGCCGCGATCTGGGCGGAAAAGTGGAACCACCATCCTGAATGGTTCAACGTGTATAAGACGGTCAAGGTTCAGCTGACGACGCACGACGCCGGTGGTCTCAGCGTGCTTGACGTGAAACTAGCCACCAAGATGGACGACCTGGCCTAAGGGACTGGCTGCCCGGCTAGCACGGTCCACAGGTTGAGAACCTTTTTGCAGGCCAATCGCTTACCCTGGTGGCTGACCGGGTGGGTGCATCCTCGGGCAAAGTGCGGTTTCACCGTCCAGGATTTTGCGGTCTATGACCGCGTCGTTCTTTCGCGTCCGACTGATCCTGCGGAGCGTTAAGGGTTTTGCCAAACCTTGCCGTCCGCTTGCGGCCATGCAGTGCCTGCGCTCATTTGACAGAATAGCACAGTTTTTATCTCTTTATGACGTCCTGTCAGGTCGCGCAGCTTGTTCGCCTCTTGCATGCGTTTGGCCAGCACGGTGTCAGACATGGAGCACAGCACATCTGACCCATCAGCGGGCAGAGAGGTCCCCCTGAGCGGCACCCTTCAACACCCCCCAAGCAGCCAGAAACTGACCTAGCAGGCACCGCGCGGTTTACAACCTTTGATCCAGCGCGATAAACCCCCCATTTTCATACGCTGTCTGTCTGGCGGTTCGGTCAACGGGGCATCTTCAGCCATCAAGATCGAGGTGATGTCGGCGGGCAAAATTTCTGCGAAAATACCCATGCGAAAATACCCAATTGTGGATCTTATTCGGCGCAATCCTATAACACAGATCATGTGGGCGTTCGGGATCGTCGCCGACACCGTGGAGAAGCGGCTGCCGTATCGTCATTTGGCTGAGTGACTGTGCCTGTCATGCTTATCCCCCTATTGCGCTATTAGCGCAAAATTCGGACGATAACAGATAATTTCGCAACAGGTCACGGATTCTGACGCAATCTGCGCCCTGTTGAGCAGGTTTTGCAGGTGTCAGATCGCGTCTAACAACGCCTCGCCAGCCGACACTTCGCACATGCTGGGGCTTTCTTCGACCTGCAGAACGGTGACGTTCCCGTCGTTTACCATCATCGCATAGCGTCTGGACCGTGCCATCAGGCCAACCGGTGGGGCATCGAAATTCATACCGATCCCGGTGGTGAAGGCGCTTTGCGGGTCACCCAACATTGTGATACCTGCCGCTGTGGCACCGGTCGCCTCGCCCCAGGCCTTCATCACGAACGGGTCATTGACCGATACACAGATGATTTCGTTAACACCCTTGTCGTAAAATGCAGCTTTGGTGCGGATAAAGCTGGGCACATGTGCTGAATGGCATGTGGGCGTGAACGCCCCGGGAACTGCAAAGATTACGATCTTGCGACCTGCGGTTTTGTCGGCCAGTGCGACGGGCGTGGGGCCGTCATCGCCCATTTCAACCAATGTAACATCCGGCAGGCTGTCGCCTAGGGAAATTGTCATCTCCTCTCCCTCTCTCAATTGCGTTTATGACCCTTTAGCATATAGAATGAGTGGCAAATCAACCAGCACCAAAACCCGAAAGGTCGTGAAAAATGAGCCATATCGTTGTGGTTGGGGCAGGACAGGCAGGCGCATCACTGGTCGCACGCCTGCGCAACGGCGGGTTTGATGGGGATATCACGCTCTTTG
>JACOMT010000059.1:0-12440 GCA_014623385.1 Paracoccaceae bacterium | reverse complement strand
ACGGGTGGCCGCACCGGAAACTAGCGACTATTTCCGCAACCTGCACACCCGCCACGGCGTTGATGTTCGCGAGGGCGTCGGGCTGGCCCGCCTGACCGGAGATGATAGGGTGACCGGGGCCATTCTAACCGACAATAGCACGCTGGATGTGGATTTTATCATTGTCGGCGTCGGCATCATGCCCGCAATCGCGTTGGCCGAAGCGGCGGGGCTGACGATTGACAATGGCATTGCCGTCGACGCATTTGGCCAAACCTCGGACCCGTCGATCTGGGCTGCCGGGGATTGTGCAAGCTTTCCCTATCGCGACACGCGCATTCGACTGGAAAGCGTCCCGAACGCCATTGACCAGGCCGAATGCGTGGCCGACAACATCATTGGAGCCGAAAAACCCTATGTTGCCAAACCATGGTTCTGGTCGGATCAGTATGACGTCAAACTGCAGATTGCCGGGCTGAACGCCGGGTATGATCGTGTTGTGGCCCGTCACGGTGAGGCACCGAGGGCGTCCTTTTGGTACTATCAGGGCGACACATTGCTGGCCGTGGATGCAATGAACGATCCGCGCGGGTACATGACTGGCAAACGGCTGATTGAGGCGGGATATTCCCCCGATCCAGAGGTGATTGCCGACCCGGCGTCAGACCCGAATACCCTGTTGAAAGCGTGAGGATCGTTGGTGGCACCCATCGCGGACGTGCGCTAAGCGCTGTTGGCAAGGGGGATGCCGCTGCTCATTTGCGGCCAACCGGCGACCGGGTCCGTGAAAGCCTTTTTAACATTCTGGCGCATCGCGACGTTGTTGAAGGGGCGCAGGTTCTGGATGTCTTTGCGGGCACTGGCGCGCTGGGGTTTGAAGCGTTGTCGCGCGGTGCTGTACAGGCCACATTTATCGATGATGGCCGGGTTGCCGCCGAGATGATCCGGAAAAACGCGATTCTCCTGCAGAAATCGGCGCAAATCACGCTGATACGTCGCGATGTGCGCAAACTGGCCCCACATGACGGTGCGCCCTTTGATCTGGTGTTTCTGGATCCGCCTTATGGAAAGGGGTTGGGCGGTCAGGTGCTAACCCGCCTTGCCCGTGGCAGATGGATCGCGCCCATGGCGACGATTATCTTGGAAGATGGCGTGGACGTGCCAGCTCCCGACGGATTTGCTGTGCTGGACCGCCGCCGCTTCGGTCAAACGCACATCACGATGTTGGCACTGGACGAGAGCCCGCTGACTGTAGCACAATAGAGAGAGTATGGGCATCGCTATTATCTGATGATTTTCGGTCACATCAGCGCGCGCTTCGACATGTACGATACCGCCACATCCGCACTTCAGCCTGTGTTCATCCGTACCGCTATTAAATCGCTGCAGTATGGTACCATGTTGTTGACCTTGCCGAGGATCAACAAAGCTGATCAGCCATAGGTCGGATGAAACTTTCCCGCAGGCGACAGGGTAAAGATATCGAATCCGTCGCGGGTAACCCCGACCGAATGTTCAAACTGGGCAGAAAGGGATTTGTCACGTGTGACAGCAGCCCAATCATCGGCCAGTGTTTTGGTTTCGGGTCGTCCCAGGTTTATCATCGGTTCGATGGTGAAAAACATGCCTTCCTCTAAACGTGTACCGATGCCTGGGAGGCCATAATGCAAAACGTTTGGCGGTGCGTGAAACACGCGGCCCAGACCATGGCCACAAAAATCGCGCACCACGCTCATCCGCCGGGATTCCACATACGATTGGATCGCGTGGCCAATATCCCCGAACGTATTGCCGGGCTTGACCATTTCGATCCCGCGCATCAGCGCGTCATGTGTGACCTGGATCAACCGTTCCGCTTTGCGCGGCAATTTGCCCGCCACATACATCCGGCTGGTATCCCCGAACCAACCGTCCACGATGACGGTCACATCAATGTTTAGGATATCGCCATCTTTAAGAACCTTACCTCCCGGGATGCCATGGCACACCACGTGGTTGACCGAAATACAGCTGGCATGCTGATAGCCCTTGTAGCCAATCGTGGCTGATTTTGCGCCGACAGCCTCGATCATGTCGGTGATGGCCTGATCAATGGCACCCGTGGTTTGGCCCGGAAACACCAACGCGGTTATGTTGTCCAATATTCTTGCAGCAACCTCGCCGGCCTTGTGCATATCCGCGAAATCCGATGCGTCATAAATTCGGATACCATCCTTGGTCAGGCGACCGCGGAGTTCGTTATTCACAATTGGGCTCCATACTCTCAATGACACGTGAGCTAGTAGGCCTATGCCTTAGATGCCAGCGGTCGGTGCGCGCATGTCGATCTGTGTGTCTTTCCAGGTAATACCGGTTGGGCCGATGTCCGCACGAATGACCATTGTTTCAACACCCCGCGCTGTGGCAGCACGGTACGCTACCAAATAAGCTGGGTCGATATCCCCGGCAAGGGCAAAGGCATTGCAGTCTGTCCTCTGGATAAGATACAATATGATGGCCCGATGCCCCGACGCCGCCATATCGGCCAATGCCTGCAAGTGTTTGGTACCTCGTGCGGTCACGCTGTCCGGAAATTCAGCCAAACATGGCCGACGAGACAACGTCACAGTTTTGATCTCGACATAAGCGTCCGGCAGGCCGGATGCGCGTAGCAACAGGTCGATCCGGCTGTTTTTGCCATACGGCACCTCTGTGCGGACCTGCACATAGGCCCCAAGTTCGGGTAGGGCGCGCGTCTGTACGGCTTCTGCCACAACCCGGTTGGCGAGCCCGGTATCCACAACGACAAAGGCACCCGTCGGCAATTCCACCAGCCGCCAGCCAAATTTTAGCTTCTTGCGGGGGTCGTCGTTAGGTTCCAGCCAGATCCGCGTCCCAGGCTCGGCCAAGCCCATCATTGATCCGGGATTCGGACAATGGGCGGCAATTTCGTGCCCGTCCTCCAAAACACAATTTGCCAAGAACCGTTTATAGCGCCTGACCAGGCGCGCCGGGATCAGAGGGGTTTGAAAAAACATGTATTATAAGCCTATACCTGCCGGGAGCCATTTGCAAGATTGGACCCGATATGGCAAACCCCACGGCTGCGATGCTGGTCATCGGCGACGAGATTCTGTCTGGTCGGACCCGTGATTCCAACATGAATCACCTGGCCAAAGAGCTGGCGAAACATGGCATCGACCTGACCGAGGCACGGGTGGTTGCAGATGATCGTGACGCAATCATTGGTACCGTGCGTGCCTTGTCAGAGCTTTACGATCACGTCTTTACCAGCGGTGGCATAGGCCCGACCCATGATGATATCACCGCTGACTGCATTGCGGCGGCGTTCGATACGCCCATCGATGTGCGTCCAGATGCGCGAGAGATTTTGGCGGCGCATTATGCCCGGTCAAATCAGGAACTAAACGCCGCGCGCCTGCGCATGGCGCGCATCCCGGATGGCGCAGCGTTGATCGAAAATCCGATCTCTTCAGCCCCCGGTTTCACGTTGCGAAACGTTCATGTCATGGCTGGGGTTCCAACCATATTTGAAGCGATGGTTGCCAGCATCCTGCCCACTCTGACCGGGGGGGTGCCGCTGATCTCGCAAAGCCTGCGGGTGATGCAAGGTGAAGGCACCATTGCCGGGCCGTTGGGGCAGACCGCTGCGGCGTTCCCGAACCTGTTTATAGGGTCCTATCCGTTTCAAAAGGATGGCGTATTTGGTACCGATGTGATTGTGCGGGGAACCGACCCCGCATCGGTCCATGCAGCGATGGCGCAACTGTTGGCGGAATTTGCAGAGTGACGGTCGCGCCCAACCTGTTTGACGTCATCGACGCCACCCGGTCTGCGGCGGGTATGCGGTAAAAGGGTGTCGGCGGTGTCGGCCAAAGGTCCCGTGACCGATACCGATATTCCGACGGTCATCGCCACACAGAAAGCCATAAGCCAATCCACCGCTCTTTTTAATGATCCGGCCCTACGATCAGGCGCTGGATGATCTGCTGTATGCGTGCGGGTTCCAGTTGATCGATCCAGTGATTTGTATTCCGCACCTGATTCCGCAACTGCTGTACGGCCTTGATGGATTAGGATATCCTTCGTGTAACCCTCTTCGAGGTATGGGAGCCGCTGGCCATCATGCGCGACATCTGGTGCCAAGAGAACATTGGCCCCGGTCGCTGGGCAGTGATAGACCGTGCGTCCGGACCCAAACCGCCCTGTTAATACGGTGGGCTGACAAACCGGCGGGGGCTGCCTTTGTCGCGAAGTATGGAATTTTTGCGATGGTGCGTGCACTTGAAATCCTGCCCGTGCATCAGTGCCGAGGTTTGGGTTTCTGGGCGATGCGGGCGGCGGCGCATTGAACGGTCCGAAACCGGGCAACTGATTGTCGATCATGTGCACGGTGGCCAATACCCCTGCCTGCGGATTGTATCAATCTCTGGGCATGACAGCAGTGGGGCGGTATCACTATCGTCAGTTGCATTAAGAGGATATCCCGCGTGACGAAATCAGACCGGATCATGGCACTGGATCTGCCAATGGCCAACCCGCTGTCGGAGGAGACGCAAAAGTATTTTGTTGTCTCCAGAACAACAAGCCGGGCATGGTCCCCAATGTGTCAAAGGCACATGCCTTTGACATCTATCCTTTGACATCATATAAGATGAGCGCATCTACTGCACTCTATAATGATCTGACGTGGGTGACAGCGCCCTGACCAAACTGGAACGCGAAATGATCGCCGTTGTCGTGTCTGCAACAAATCATTGTTACTATTGCCCTGTTGCGCATGGCGTGGCGGTGCCGCCCTTGTCCAGAGACCCTGAACCGGGTGAAATGCTGGCCATGAGTTATCGCGTGGCCCCTGTATTAGACTGCCAGCACGCGATTGCTGGATTTCGCCGTCAAACTAGCGAAATTCAGTGCCCAGGTGGCCGAGACGGACCGTCAGGTGCTGCGCGATGTTGGTTTTACCGGCCGCGATATTTGGGAAATCGTCAGTGTCGCTGCTTTTTTCAACATGACCAACCGTGTAGCCAGCGGGATCGAGATGCGTCCAAACGCCGACTACCATTCCCAGAATAAATGATCGGCCGCGCGCGCCTATCTATGCTCATCTGGTTGGTCTGTGCGGTCACCCAAGCGCAAGAACACGGCCTGCGCCTGCCGGATACGGCCAAGCAACTGGCCGAACGGGTCACGGGCCTGGGATCTTATGCTCTGCCTATTGGGGCATTCGTGGAAGGGCACGTGCCCACCAATGTGATCGAAGGACAAATCGTGCGCAGCACATGGCGCATTGATGCCACATACCTGACCACGCTTCAAATCTTGTTACCGCTTCGGGACCAGGTCCTGACCGAAGGGTACGAAGTGATTCTAGACTGCTCCGAACGCCAATGTGGCGGATTCGATTTCCGGTTCGGAATCGAGGTGGTGCCGGCACCCGACATGTATGTGGATATTGGTGATTATCGGTTTTTATCGGCCAGACGATCCAGTGACGAAGTCATCTCGATCCTGGTCAGCGGTGGCCGGACCGCATCATTTGTTCAGATCATCACCGTAACCCCGGTGCGAGAACCCTTTGTCCCGGTAAAACCGGAGGAAAAAAGATCTGTTACGACAGTCAAACCAACAATCACCACCAAAGATGAAATAGGTTACGAGGCAGACTTTGAGGCAGGCTTTAGAGCCAATGGCTATGTGATTTTGCCCGATCTGGAATTCGCATTGGGTCATTATGACCTCAGCGACCGGCCATTTGCATCGCTCGCGGCATTGGCGGATATGTTGGCAACAAACAGCACGCTACGCATCGCGTTGGTCGGGCATACAGACAATGTAGATGACTTAAGCGCCAACATAGACCTGTCGAACAAACGCGCGAATGCCGTTATGGAGCGGCTGATTGCCGATTACGGTGTGGCACCCGAACAGCTAGAGGCCATGGGTGTCGGCTACCTGGCACCGCGTGCACCCAACAACACGCCCCAAGGGCGCAACATAAATCGTCGTGTCGAGGCAATATTGACTGGTCAGCCCTGACAAGAAAGCCCCCGGTGGGTAAAACGGCATAAGCGATTGGCCGTCATTCACGCTCAAAGCACTCTAGCATAATTTAGCGGATTGCGGACAAACCATCAACCTAGTATGTTCCTGGTACGCGTTCAGGTGCGGTTTGATGCACCTGTTTTTGCGCGGTTCGTATCGAACGCGGATCGGATTGGCAAAGATGACGGTCTGACCAGGATTGACGCACCAGTGGACTGGTGGTGGTGTTCACCGACGCGCAAGCGCGGGTTGGGGCGCTCCGGGATCGGGTCTCAGGGTTATGATCTGCGGGTCTGCCTCAAGTATCTGCTGATTGGGCGGTGGCACCCCGAAGCTGGCGCGGGCACCCCCAACGGTGGTTGGATTTCATGCTGTTTTGCGGCCCCGACATCTTTGCACCTGCGCCCGATGAGACGACCCATTGCCGTTTTCGCAACCCACGATGATCTTCTGGCCGGGGTTTACCGCTTCCGAATTGAGCAATGCCTATACCACGATGACGCACTGCCCGATAGTTCGGGAGGGCCAAAACAAAACGCCCGACGGGCGATGGCGGCAATCGGGCAGAACCTGCCCCGCAAACACCGGCAATCGCAACCAGACCACCAAAACCGCTTTGCCCGATGTAAGGCCAGCAGACCGGACAGAATGGCCAAATCAACGCTTCCCCCGAAATCATGCGCTCACGCAGAGATCTTAATTACTGTTACTGTCGAATAGCTCATCCGGGTGTTATCGTCGGAGAACGGAACAAGTTGTTGAATTCTGAGGTGCTTTTGGGCGTAAATCGGACAATTAGACTGGCCCGGTCCTAGTGGCCCGGCCTAAATCAACCAGCCGCGCGAGCAGTGCACGGCCCGGCACTCCGGCGAGATGCGGACGTCTCGCACCCCAATCCCAACCTTCGCACGAGACTTTAACCCGTACCGTTTATCTCTAATTCAGCCCCGTCGCCGCTCAGATACTCTAAATTGTGCATGGCATCATACATTTGCGTGCCTTGGAGACCCGGCGGATACCTGGCAGCTAATTGTAGCAACCGCGGGCTTCGCGCATCCTGTCACCTTTGAGGGATTTGTCGCGCAAATCAGGTAACGGGCGGACCTCCTCGTTCCTCGGACGGACTGTCCCGTGAGCGCGATGTGGCGGTCGGGCACGGCACCACGGACCCGGATTTCGGTGATCGGGCCGCCCCACCCATGGGGTACCGCCCCGGCGCGTTCACACCGGCACGTCACGGGTTCGACGAAGCCCCGGCGGTACTATCCAGCCCATCCTTGCCACAGGGCGCGGCCGGGTTATCGCCATGCCTTGAGTTGATCGCCCCGTTTCGGGCGATGTCCCCGGGACGCAACAACCTTTGTGGTTTGGCACCCCGCGCGGTGGGATGACAGCGTTGCAGCCCCATGCCACCATTACGTCGTGGTGCTGTCGGATGTCACAGGCACCGTCGGCGGCAACTGAGCCGATACCCCGATCCGTCCTGATCCGGCCCGGCGACCCGGGCGGCATGGGCGCGCCATTCGCATCATCGGTCGTGACTACGGCCTTCAGTATCCCCTCATTCTTCCCTGGGCGTGTCTCCTACCAGGACACGCCGCCTCTGGGGGCCATGACCGCGCGTGGTCCAAGCCTCGGCTTTGATTCCAGCACTGTCTACTGGTAGGTGCGGTGGCCTTCGACCCGTGTGATCCGGGATGCGCATGGCGAGGGTCTTGTGCCGGTGAGAGACGGGGTGCCCAAGCCCGGCACCGCCAGGTCATTGCGTGGTCCGGGCTGATTGGCCAAAGCGGGCTTTCGATAAATTCCGTTACTTGCCAAGGCGGTGGGGCCGGACCTCTTTTCAGGGTCAAACAGGTCGATGGCGTGGTACCGCCGGATTTGGTGTTGGCGGCCACACCTGGCGGCCGGAGGGGATCTCCGGATCCTCTCGATGACGACCCGAATCGAACATGCGCCGCGTTGCCGCATCGCGATACGGCAAGCCGACCGGTTCGTGATCCTGTATCTTGCAGGGCCCAACCGATCATGGACTCCGGCTATCACACCGGATGCCAACAGTGATCCCTCGGCGGGATTTGCGCAACCAAGCCGTTCTGCACGCAAATGTCTTCTTTGCCTTGGGTTACGGTTATTCGGGCCAGCACTGTAAGGGGCATGCTAGGATATCCTGTTCGCAATTGCGATGTCGCGGGGGATACCTCTTTGCAGGAGATTCGGCAAACCTACGCGTGCTCTGCACATAAAGATTAAATGGATACTCTACAAGATTTACAACCCATCCGGTTTAAAGGCTGTGATTGCAGCGGTGGATACCTGACTGAGTCCACCTTGGAACAGATCGCGGGTACATGGAAAAGCTTGATCATCTACCTTCCGATGGGTTGAATTTTGTGATTAGATGAATTGACGCGGCGGATCGGCTGGCGGATCGGCTAATGTGATCCAACGCAGCCTGATTAAACAACGTTGCGAATTGAAACTGCATGGCATTGCTCACCGCAAGGTTTACGCTGTCGTTTCACCAAGGGTCGAATATAGTCTTAACGGCTGGGAGCCCAAGGTTGGAACCAGCAATCCCCGCCTTGGGCACCTGGGGTCAATCCTGCCCGGTGGCACCCGGGTCACCAGATGGTGCGTAGTCGGCGCATATGACTGACTGCACGCGAGCGGTGCGTGGCAGGATGAGAAGTGGAACGCAACAACGAAGGGATCGGCATGAGCGGATATGGCACAGGGCATCACCTTCACCTGATTGACGGGTCTGCCTTTATCTTCCGAGCTTATCACGCGCTGCCGCCACTGAAGCGGAAGTCGGATGGATTGCCCATCGGGGCGGTCAGCGGATTTTGCAACATGCTGCACCGCTATGTCGAAGGGAACCGGGGGCCCGATGCACCCACGCATGTCGCGGTGATTTTCGACAAGGGCAGCCATACATTCCGCAATGACCTTTATGATCAATACAAGACCAACCGGGATGAGTTGCCCGAAGATCTGCGCCCCCAGATACCGCTGACGCGCCGGGCGACCGAAGCGTTCAACATCGCTTGCAAAGAGCTGGAAGGGTACGAAGCTGACGACATTATCGCCACTTTGGCGGTTCAGGCGCGCGCGGTGGGTGGGCGGGTAACTATTATCAGTTCTGACAAGGACCTAATGCAACTTGTGGGCGACGGCGTCGAAATGCTGGATGCTATGAAAAATCAGCGGATTGACCGCGACAGGGTGTTCGAAAAGTTTGGCGTTTTCCCCGAACAGGTCGTGGATGTTCAGGCACTGGCCGGGGACAGCGTCGACAATGTGCCCGGCGCACCACGGATCGGGATCAAAACGGCGGCGCTGTTGATCAACGAGTTTGGCTCGCTAGAGGAATTGCTCAACCGTGCCAAAGAGATCAAACAGCCAAAGCGCCGCCAAACGTTGATTGAAAAACGCGACCAAATCGAGTTGTCGAAGAAACTGGTTCAGCTGAATTGTGAAACACCCCTGGATTTCACACTGGATGATCTAGCAGTTAAAGATCCCGTGCCTGGCAAGCTGATGGCGTTTCTGGCAGAAATGGAATTTCGCACGCTGACCAGGCGGATTGCCGATCAAATGGGGGTCGAACCGCCGGTCATCCCCACGGTAACCGCACGCGAAACAACGGCGAACGACAGGCCCGAGGCACCCAGCTTTGACTTGGCAAATTATGAAACGGTGCGCAATGCGGGCGTACTGAGTGTCTGGAAGGACCAAATCATCGAACGCGGTTATGTGGCCATCGATACCGAAACCACCGGTCTGGATGAAATGGTTGCCGATCTGGTGGGCATTTCGCTATGCGTGGAACCGGGCCATGCCTGTTACGTCCCGCTTACCCACAAGGATGGCGCGTCGGACGATTTGTTCGGTTCAGACAAGTTGGCCGACGGTCAGATGGATTTAGAAACCGCCCTGGCTATGCTGAAACCGGTTTTGCAGGATCTATCAATCCTGAAGATCGGACAGAATATGAAATATGATACCAAAATCTTTGCCCGTCATGGCATTGCCGTGGCACCCATCGATGACACGATGCTGATGTCCTATGCAATGCATGGGGGCAAGCACGGCCACGGAATGGACGCACTGAGCGAGCAATATCTCAACCATACGCCGATCCCGATTAAATCGCTTCTGGGGTCGGGCAAGTCGATGATCACCTTTGACAAAATCGACATTGATAAGGCGACCAAATACGCCGCCGAAGATGCAGATATCACCCTCCGCTTGTGGCAGATGTTCAAACCGCAACTGCAACAGGCACGGGTCACGACCGTCTATGAAACGCTTGAACGGCCCATGGTGGCGGTTCTATCAGAGATGGAAATGCATGGCATCAAGGTAGATCGCGACACACTCGGCCGGATGTCGAACGCCTTTGCCCAGAAAATGGCGGGGTTAGAGGCGGAAATTCACGAATTGACCGGTGAGACCTTTAACATCGGCAGCACGAAACAGTTAGGCGAGATACTGTTTGACAAGATGTCCCTGCCGGGTGGCAGGCGCGGGAAAAACGGCAATTATGCCACCGGTGCCGATGTGTTGGAGGATCTGGCAATCGAGCATGATCTGCCCGCCCTGGTGTTGGACTGGCGACAACTTAGCAAGCTGAAATCGACCTATACCGACGCCCTGCAAACCCATATCAACGGGGATACGGGGCGGGTGCACACCTCTTACGTCATCACGGGTGCGTCGACTGGGCGGCTGGCCTCGACCGATCCAAACCTGCAAAATATCCCGGTGCGTACTGAAGATGGCCGCCGCATTCGCGAAGCTTTTATCGCCCAAGAGGGCAAAGTGCTCTTGTCGCTGGACTACAGCCAGATAGAGCTGCGTATTCTTGCCCACATCGCCGATATCCCCCAGTTGAAACAGGCCTTTGCGGATGGGCTGGATATTCATGCGTTAACTGCGTCAGAAATGTTCGATGTGCCGCTAGACGACATGACACCGGAAATACGCCGCCGTGCCAAGGCGATTAATTTTGGCGTAATCTACGGGATCAGTGGCTTTGGCCTCGCGCGCAACCTGCGCATTCCGCACGGCGAAGCACAGGGGTTCATCGACCGCTATTTCGAACGGTTCCCCGGCATTCGCACCTATATGGACGATACCAAGACCTTTGCCAAAGAACACGGATATGTCCAGACCCTCTTTGGCCGCAAAATCCACACGCCCGAGATCAACGCCAAAGGCCCGCGCGCCCGCTTTGCCTATCGTGCTGCGATCAACGCACCGATCCAGGGGACAGCGGCGGATGTAATTCGCCGTGCGATGATCCGGATGCCATCGGCCATTGCTGGCTTGCCCGCAAGAGTGCTGGTGCAGGTGCATGACGAGCTGCTGTTTGAGGTGGACGCCGCTGCCGTCGAAGACACCATAGACACCGCCCGCCGCGTGATGGAAGCTGCCCCCGAGCCGATGGTGAAACTGGACGTACCACTGACGGTTGACGCCGGATACGGCGCGAATTGGGCAAAGGCGCATTAGTCCGCATCACGACTTGGCCAATGAACGCCATCCAAGCGTTTTTCTGTCCGAACAACCGGGTGATATTCGGTGCTGACCCAACCAGTATAGCCACTGACATAAATCATGGCAAAGGCACCGTCCATTGCGAAATCAACGTATCCTTTGGCATTCGGTGTGCCGCGGTCCGGGGGGTACCACCGGATTGCAGCGCCGCATTCGGGCGCTCCATCACATCCAGATTATCCTCCGCCAAGTAATAGTCGGCCAGAAAATAACCGGGCTGGTTCCCGATATTTCAGCGGTTCGCTGATGATCGTCTGACCCGGATTCGCATCCGCCGCATAGCACAATACCCGCCGCATGGTTATCGCGAAAACGCGCTCTGTTTGATCCGGCAGCCGCGCATGGCACTGGAATAGCCTGGCAGTGGTCCGTTGAGCAGGCACCAGGTTTAGACCACTGCGGGTCAGCACCTGCTGCATGTCCAGGGCTTTGACGTGATAGGAAAACAACACCGAGCACCTCGACCGTACCGAACACCGTCGCTGCGGCCGCATCGAGCCGACCCAGATATGGCAGGTCCGGGGATCAAAAGGTTAAGATTAGTGGAAGATTTGAACACTCTAGGCGATTCGAGGGCGCAACGGGACGTGAATGGCAATGTCACCGGACGTATAAAGCCTAAAAAGATTATTTTTGCCTTCAAACTAGATAAATTTCGCAATAAAATTTATGAAACCGCTACGTGACAGCGTGATTTGCGGCGGAAGCTTCGGTTTGGCCATTCTGTCCGGTCCGCTGGACCTTACATCGGGCAAAGCGGTTTTGGTGGTCTGGTTATGCGATAGCCGGTGTTTGCGGGGCAGGTTGTGCCCGATTGCCATCAGCGCCAGTTGGGTGTTTTGTTTTGGCCA
>JACOMT010000058.1:1832-18166 GCA_014623385.1 Paracoccaceae bacterium | reverse complement strand
ACAAATGCCCCCTCTGCCCCCTTCCGCGGGCCGTGAAAACCGAGGTGAAAACCGCCGTGAAAACCGTTGGGTATGTGGTAGCGGAGGAGGGACTTGAACCCCCGACACGCGGATTATGATTCCGCTGCTCTAACCAGCTGAGCTACTCCGCCGCAAGTTGTCATGTTGTCATGCGCGTATACGCGCAGACCGGGACGGTCAAGTGGAAAATTAGGGTCACCCCCGGAAACCTGACCGGACCGTATCAATCATCAAATGCACATTGTCCGGGTCGGCATCCGGCGTGATCCCGTGACCCAGATTAAAGATGTGGGGTCCCCCGGAAAGGGCGGCCACAATTGCCCTGGTTTGCTTGACCAGTGCCGCGCCGCCCGTGACCATATGGGACGCAGCAAGGTTGCCCTGCACACAGCCATCGACCTGGACATGCTTTGCGGCCCATACCGGATCAACGGAATTGTCCAGCGCAACGCAATCCACCCCGGTCTGCCTGGCAAAGCCCGCGTATTTTTCCCCCGCCTCGCGCGGAAAACCGGTCACCGGGATGCCTGGATATCGCTGTTTCAGCGCCCTGGTGATCCGGCGACACGGGGCGACGACAAAATCCTGAAAATCCGCACCGGTCAGCGACCCGGCCCAACTGTCAAAAATTTTCGCCACCTCGGCGCCTGCCTCGATCTGGCGGGACAGGTATTCGATTGTGCTGTCGGTCAAACGGTCTATCAGGGCCCTGAACAGTTCGCGGTTTTCGGACTTGAGCGCATGCGCCGGACCCTGATCCGGTGTCCCGCGCCCGGCGATCATATAAGTGGCAACCGTCCAGGGTGCGCCAGCAAATCCGATCAGGGTGGTTTCCCCTGGCAACTCCCGCGACAGGATGCGCACCGTTTCATAAACAGGGGCCAGCGTGTCGTGGATGTCGTCCTTGCCGCCCAGAGCTGCAAAGCTCGCCTTGTCAGTGATCGTGGACAGGCGGGGGCCCTCGCCCGTTACAAACCACAAATCCATGCCCAGCGCCTGGGGCAACAACAGGATATCCGCAAACAGAATCGCGGCATCAAACCCGTACCGCCGAATGGGTTGCAGCGTGACCTCGGCCGCCAGATCGCTGTTGTAACACAGTGACAGAAAATCCCCCGCTTGCGCCCGCGTCGCCCGGTATTCCGGCAGATACCGCCCGGCCTGCCGCATCATCCAGATCGGAGGGACCGGCCGGGTTTCCCCGGCCAATGCGCGCAGGATGGTTTTGGTCGGGGGTGGTGCCTGGCCGGTCTCCGGTCGGGTTTGAATCGTCATGATGCCGTTGCCTGTCCTGGCCATTTAATTGATCCCGGTACCCGCAGCCACGTGGTACCGGATATCCGCAACATGCCCCGGGGCGTCGCCCTCACCTGCCATCGGGATGTGATCCCGTAACGGTCGGGACATGACCATTGGTTTTCCGGTTGGCGTTCCAGATCGCAGCCTCCCCCCAGGAGCCGCGCCAGGCCCGCCCCGCGCACGCATTCACGCATATAGAGCGCATTTGTCACCAGCCACGAAATAGACGGTATGAGGTCACCGATGCGCCAGACTAGCAAACGGTTCGGAACCGTTCGACAATGGTGTCGAGAACCTCGTTCGGGTCCCGTTGCCACCAGTTCCGAACCGAGAAGATCTCGACTTCGCAAGCCCCGGTATAGCCTGCATCCTCCACGCCTTGTCGAATGGCCCTGAGGTCGGCAACACCGTCGCCCATCATCCCGCGATCCAGCAACATATCGCCGGTATTTTCCAGCCAGTCGCAGAGATGGTACCCGAGAATGCGCCCCCCGGCCTGTTGCAGATGGTCATAAAGCGCAGAGTCCCACCAGACATGATAAACATCCACAGCAATCCCGACATTGGGCATGTTGATGATCCCGCAAATATCAAGCGCATCCCGCACCGAGAATATGCAGGTCCGGTTCCCGCCAAACATTGGATTGAGCGGCTCCAGAGCTATTTGCACGTCCATGGTTGCCGCAAATTCGGCAAGAACCGCCACGCGCCCGGCCAGCACCTTCCGGCTTTCGACCACGCCTTTGGTGTCCGGTTCCGTCCCCCCGGTGACAATCGTCAGAACCCGCGTGCCGAGCGCCGCGGCCATTTCCACCGATGCCCGCGCTTCGTCCAGCGTTTTTGGTGCCCCGGACCCGGTGATGTAGGGCGTTCGACACAAGCCCACGACCTGCATGTTGGCAGCGCGCACACGCTCGCCAATCTCGAATGCGCGGGTGCCAATCTCTCGCCGCCAGAACACGATGCCGCCGTATCCCCGCGCGGCACAGGCATCGATCACCTGTTCGGGCGACCAGCCTGCGCCAAACCCATCCAGATTGTGGCCGAGCGTGGCTGTGTTGAGCGCGAGATCTGACGTGTCGCTGGAATAATCATGCAATGCCGTAGAGCTCCCGACAGGCAACAGGAAAAACTTTATACGCTTTATGGCCGGATCAGGGTCAGAAAGCAACCCCGGGCACATCGATGAAAGACGCGGCAGCGCGCGGATGCATTGCGGGCCGCAGCATCACAAAAAGCATCACAAAGGGATCCTGATGGCCATTGAGCCAGGCGAGAAACACAGGCGCCGGTCTTTGCCGTATTTCGTCGTAGTATCAGCCGCGCCAGTGGAACGGTCGATGCACGCGGGGGGCGGAACCCGGCCAGGTTTTCCTGTCCGGGTTGTCCGATAGTCATCGGGTCAACGATGCCGGGAGCATGATTTTATCCCTCCCGCGCTTTTCACACCCGCCGGAATGCACCGGCGAATGGTGCTGTCATTCCTGCTCTCGTCGACCTTTGCGGTGTTCCGGTTGATCATAGCCAGCGCCGCCTCCATAGTGCCTTCAAAACTGGTCAGACCCCCAATACCCCCTAGAACGCCGGATCAAACATGTGCCGCAACCGATGACAGGCGCAGCGCAGGCCACGCGCAATTCCGGTAGACAACATGCCGGTATAGTCACCCGGAGGCCATGCCATACGCGCCAACGCCCGGCTGGCCATAACGATCCGTCAGCCCGCGGCCTTCCGTACCACGGCCCTGCAGGGCCGGACGGGGTGGTCCCCATGCGAAACGCATCAACGTCATTTCAAAACCTCGGCACAAGGAGACCACCATCAGCAGAGATCGTCTGACCGGTCGTATAGGGCAGCTTTCCCGAGGCGAGCGACGCGATGATCGTACCCATGTCTTCGGGCTGACCCAAACGGGGGAACAGCGTGAGCCCGGCGCGCGCGCGTTCCGCGTATTGCGCGATGACTGGCGCGGTCATGTCAGTGTCGATCAAACCGGGCTGCACATCGTAGACCGCAATGCCCTCGCGCCCCAGCCGAACCGCCCATGTTTTCGAGACCATGGCCGCCGCCGCTTTGGATGCTGCATATTCAGCCCGCGGTTCCGCCACGGCTATGGCGTTTGATGACGTGACGTTGACAATGGAATAAAAGAGATTTGGGTCGCGGTCGCCTGCAAGCACGCGTTTGACAAAGGCCTGGGTCAGAAAGAACATTGCTTTCGTATTGACGGTCAGGCACCGATCCCAGCTTTCTTCTGTGACATCCACAGGATCGCCGCGGCTTATCACACCAACGCCGGCGTTGTTGACCAGCGTCGTTAGCGGTCCCAGGGCATCCTCGATCATCGCAAGTGCCATAGCATGGGCATCAAGTTCGGTGACATCAAAAGGGGCCTTGACCGCCGTTCCCCCCGCTTGCGTGATCTTTGCAACGGCTTCGTTCAACTCGGCATCGTCCGCCGGACCGTTGATCGCGACAGAAAAACCCTCACGGACCAGGGCCTGTGCTGCACCAAACCCGATGCCCCGGCTGGAACCGGTTACCAAAGCAACACTCATCCCAAGGCTCCGTTTTTCAAAAGTTCCCTGGCGATGATCATGCGCTGGATCTGATTTGTGCCCTCGTAAATCTGCGTGATCTTGGCATCGCGATAGAGGCGCTCTACCTCAAACCCGCGAATATAGCCTGATCCCCCGAAGATCTGAACCGCGTCCTGCGTGCACTTGACGGCAGCGTCTCCGGCAAAGCATTTGGCCATCGAACAGGCTTTGGTAGCGTTTTCTCCACGATCAATCTTGTCTGCGGCGGCGTGCACCAGCAAACGACCCGCCTCGATATCCTTGGCCATATCCGCCAGCATCCACTGGACAGCCTGAAACCCGGCAATGGGTTGTTTGAACTGCTTGCGCTGTTGCGCGTAATTGAGCGCGGCCTCCAGCCCCGCCTGTGCAATCCCGATGGCGAGTGCCGCGATGCCGATGCGCCCCTTGTCCAAAACGGACATCATGATGTGGAACCCACGACCCTCGGGTCCGAGCAAAGACTCCGGCGGGAGCCTGACATCGGTAAAGTGCAGCGCGCTGACCTGGCTCGCGCGTTGGCCCATCTTATGCTCTTTCGGGCCGCGCTCAACGCCCTCGGCGTGCAGGTCGACCATAAAGATCGACATCCCCCTGTGCCCTGCCGTCTTGTCCGTACGCGCAAGAACAAAGGCAAGGTCAGCAACAGGCGCATTGTGGATCCAGATTTTTCCGCCGCTCAGAACCCAGCCTTCCCCATCCCGATGCGCCCGGGTGCGAATGCCGGACACATCTGTTCCGGCCTCCGGCTCGGTGATGCAATACGCCACCAGCGTTTTCGCCGCAATCACGTCTGGCAACAATGCCTGTTGCTGTTCCGGCGTACCGTGCCGGACCAGGAGCGTCGAGATCAATTCGATCAGGCCACATTGATCCGCGACCGACGCGTATCCCCGGCTGAGCTCCTCCATCACCAGCGCATAGGCCAGGGTATCAAAGCCGGGCCCGCCAAGCGCCTCTGGTACGCAGATACCAAAGAGACCCAATTCCGCCATCTGGAGATAGAGCTTGTGCGGGAATCGCTCTTCCCGGTCCAGCTCTTCTGCAACGGGACGAATGACGTCGCCCGCAAATGCCCGTGCCATATCGCGCAGCTGCGTATGTGTCTCTGTCAAATACATCCGACGTCCTATGGCCGTGACGATCACAACGTATCCGTTACTCTAACGACCTGCCTGCCAGAAGGTCAAGCCGCTGCCAGGGTAAAATTCAACCTTGCCTGGCGTAGCAGTCTGGCGCATGAATAATCAGAATGTCCCTTATGAACGACTATGAAAGACAGGACCATGCATCCGGCAACGAAGAACAGATTTGGCCGCATTGATCTTGCGGTGAGTAGCTTCGCCTTTGGGACGGCACCCGTTGGCAACATCTTTCGCGAGATCGACGAAGAAACGTCGGATGCCATGTTCCAGACGGCATGGCGGGCAGGTGTTCGCTATTATGATACGGCACCCATGTACGGCCATGGCCTGAGCGAGCTGCGCACCGGGTACTCGCTACGCTGGAAAGCGCGCGATGACCTGGTGCTGTCGTCAAAGGTGGGTCGGGTTCTGAAACCCGCCCGAAAGGGTGCCATTGAATACGCGCCCTGGGTCAATGCGGGCCGCAACAGCATGCATTTTGACTATTCCTACGATGGGACCATGCGGTCGTTTGAAGACAGTTTGCAGCGTCTCAACCTCGAGCATATGGACATCGTCTTTACCCACGATATCGACGTCTTCACGCATGGCGATGAACAACCCGGGGTGTTCAAACAGGCTATGGACAGTTGCTATCGTGCGCTGGACGATCTGCGGGGCCAGGGCGTCGTCAAAGCCATCGGCGTGGGCGTGAACGAATGGGAGGTCTGCCACGCTGCCTTGAAAACCAATGACTTTGACTGTTTCCTTCTGGCCGGGCGTTACACATTGCTTGAACAGGAGGCGTTGAACGAATTCCTGCCGCTTTGCGAAGCGCGCAGGGTAGCCGTTGTTGTGGGCGGTGGCTTTAATTCCGGCATTCTCGCAACTGGAGCCAGGGAAGGTGCCAAGTACAACTACGCCCCCGCGTCGGCCGAAATCATGAACAAGGTGGCAAAGATCGAGCAGGTCTGCGCCAATCACAACGTCCTCCTGCCCGCCGCGGCGCTGCAATTTGTTGTCGCGCATCCCGCGATCCCCAGCTTCATCGCGGGGACGCGGACGGTCGGGCAGCTGACGCAGAACCTCGACTGGTTCGGCCACCCGATCCCCGCAGATTTCTGGGCCGAGATGAAGTCCAAAGGGCTGTTGCACGACGACGCGCCCGTACCGATGTGACCCGGGCAGCGCGTTCTCCGGGACGCTGCGGCGGCTTTGCGGCGCGCATCGGGGCCCCGGTCGATATCCGCGTCGATATCCGCATGTCATAACGAGGCCGCCGCGCAGCGCCATGGGGGGTCGCGCGGCAAGTTACGTATGGGCTTTTGCTCCCATGCTTTCGCCGCCTGGGCTTTTGCTGGCGCAAGGTTCGAGCTCCGCGCGTCAACCGAACAACGGGACGAACAACCGGATGCCAATCCGCTGTGTGCGCCATCCGCGTGTCGGGGGTTCAAGTCCCTCCTCCGCTACCACATACCCAACGGTTTTTACCGCGGTTTTTACCTCGGTTTTCACGGCTCGCGGAAGGGGCAGAGGGGGTATTTGGGAACCTCTTCGTATTGCGGGTGTATTGCGGGCCCGTTCATTAGCCCTTCCACGGCCAGGGAGTTCCGGCTGTTGGTCACCCTGGTGCACGCTGACGGCGTTGTCGCGCAAATTCCGCCAGGGTTGCCCACTGTGCGCCTCTGATGTGACATTCGGATGTCATGAGCGGTAGTTGCGCAACCGCGAGTCACAGGATCGCAAACCAGCGGGCTTTGCGTCATCGTGCCCAAGGAAACGCGCGCATGGCGGCTATAGATCGGGCAGGGCTGTCCCAAAAAACCTCCTGTATGCGTCAATTTGATTAAGTTGGCGGATGTCACAACCAGACAACTTAATCAAACGGGATGCGGTTGTAAGCAGCCTTTACGCGTCGGCATGCGGATTTGCATATGAAGTAATATCTGGCAATGCGCATGCAGCAACTATAGGGGAATAAAGATTAACGCGAATTTCTGGTTCCATTGCCCTACAAGCCATCTTGTTGTCGGGTTGTTTGCAAATTTCCTCTATCTCACGAAAAGTTGCAATCAAACCTTCTGCGTTTTTTTCAACCTCTAGTTCCAAATCGGTCTGTGCGGTTCCACTAACAGACGTCGCAAAAACAATAGAAATCATGGGCAGAAATTTTTTCATAAAGGGGCCTTTCTGTTTGATGTTGGTTGCCTTACCCGACAACAGCACGCATATTAAATATTAGCACGCTGTATATCAAGACCGGAACCTGGCAGCTTTCGCATTGACAATGCGATTGATTTCTCTAATGATGTATGCAGCAGCTATCCCCACGATCTGCCACGCCGAGAATTCCCCGAATACCCCCAAATCCTGGATGAACACGGAACGGCTCTATATCGTCACATACGACATCGCCGATCAACGGCGCTGGCGGCGTGTGTTCAAAATCATGCAGGGATACGGGGACTGGCTTCTACTGTCTGTCGTTCAGTGGCACCTGACAGCAAGGCACCGTGCCGGGCTCGAAACGGCGCGGATCACGTTCTGTTGGTCGATGTTGGCCCTGCCGAACACTGCCGAACAGGTCAAGCCGGCGGTCACCAGCATCGGCAGATGCTTTGCGCGAATCGAACGCCGGGCAACGGTGATATACGGCGATATGATGACACGGATCACGAAAATGTTATCCATGGTTCCGCCAACCCTGGTCGAGCGGTCAGGTGCTGTCGTAATCCCCGTCAGCGCTTGATTTTTTCAGTCTATTGAAATCATTGGATTATTTGGTGATGCCCGGATCGAACCCCCTGTTACCCGGGGTGGTTCCGGCCAGGCGCAGGACAGCGTTCGAAGTAACTTGCTATTTGTCATTGCCTTCAATATTCTACAAGCGTCGAAATGTTGCGAGCGCAAAATTCGATGATAGCGTCTTCAAGGCTCTGGGGCAATCCCGCCCCAGCCTTAGCGAAACGCTAACACAGAAAGGGGAAGACAATGAACGGTTTGCAAGTATCTTGGAACTGGTTCTGGCTTTGGGGCTAGAGGGGCAATCCCGCCCCAGCCTTATCGGAGCACTAACAAAGAAGGAGTGGCAACATGAACTGGCTTAACATCCGAACTTGGTTCGGAAAATGGTATCTCTATTTTGGCTAGGGGATCTGGTCTGTCCCATTTTGGCTTTACATGCTCCTAATGGGTTACTAACAAACTCTCCGGGGCAGGCACCCTTGCCCCGGCCTCATTGAACCGACCCGGGCCGGTTCCGATGCAACCATGGACCAACCATGGACGGCCCCTGTGGGGTGCTAACCCGGAACACCCGCCGCCGCCGGTTCGTACAGACGTTTGAACGCCGACTATCACAGGAAACAACTCACCCGGTTTTTGGCTATCGGGTCAGCATGCGCCGAATGCTGATCCTACAGGCGTGCCTTTTGTCGCGATTCCTGGGTCAAATTGGCGGGGAACCGCCATGGGGTATTTAGGTCAACAACCTGAATACCATGCGCGCCGGTGCCTGAATTGCGCACCTGTTTGAGAAAATGGGGTGCAGATGCGTTTGGCCACCACCGCAGCCCCTGCCACATCCCCCACTCATCCAAAGAGTTTGGGCTGGTCGCCCCGTGCTGGTTTCGGACCAACCTGTGTCCAGGCGCAAATCCTCGATTCGGCGTTCGCTATCGCAATCGCGAAAAAGACATCCCGGAGGGTTGCATGGACGACAAGCTCACCGTCGAAATAACCCTGATTTTCAAGGATGTCGGGTATTCCGATTTAACATGACAATGACCATATTCGGGCCAACCGTGAACAGCAATTCGGGTCGCTATGACAGCGAACAGGTCGGTATTAATTTCGGGATATAATCGTCCTTATAACCCTTGTCGTACTTGATGGCCTGCGGTCGCGCGTTATGCTGCTAATAGAACCCTAAACTACAAACTATAAACTACAGGAGCGTCGCATGGGATTGACCTATCTGCACACAATGGTGCGTGTAAAAGACCTTGAAAAATCAATGGCTTTCTATGAACTTCTGGGATTGAGGGAAACGCGCCGCAATGTCAATGAGCAGGGCCGGTTCACCCTGGTCTTTATGGCCCCCGAAGGGCAGGAGGACTGTCCCATCGAATTGACATATAATTGGGACGGCGACGATGCCCTGCCTGGTGACAGTCGGCATTTCGGACATCTGGCCTATAGCGTGGATGACATATATGCCACGTGCCAACATCTTAAGAACAACGGTGTCGTGATCAACCGCCCGCCCCGTGATGGGCGTATGGCGTTTATCCGGTCGCCTGACAATATCTCGATCGAACTGCTGCAAAAGGGCGACGCGCAGGAACCCGCCGAGCCTTGGCTAAGCATGCGCAATACCGGCCATTGGTGATCCGATATGGCATGACCGTTCTGGCCATGACCCTGCCCCGGCAAGGTCAGGCGGTGGAATACCATCTGGGCCCTTGGCCTTGGTCGTCTGATCTTCGGCCCATGCGGCAGAGGGCATGTGACAGCGTCATGGCCTGGCAAATGCGTTGATGTCGTTCAAGGTTCGGAATGCCATGTTCTGCCTCGTCCCTGCCGATTGTGGTGGCTGTGTACGAATTAGAGCGGGTGTTGGTAACCAAGAGGTCTTGCTGGATTGGACCTTGGCTCCACGATACGGCAGATTTGGCGGCGGTTTCCGCCATCATCAAACACTCACGGCACCGTTACAATCAATTTTCAACGGTGATCGGGGGACGTGTCCAGCTCTGGGGCAGAGCTGTTGCAACGCGGTCCACGTTGCTCTTCAGCAGACCATCGATTGGCCGCAGGACGGCGAAAAAACGCAGCCCAAGGGCCGCTTGACGCCTATAGGATGGGTAGTTTGATTACGTCGAGCAGCTTGAAGGGGTTGGTCGTGAACGCCACCGGCCATAAGGCAGGGTTATTTCCGGTCGATTTTCTACAGAATCCCGATCTTGTACGGTCCTAGTGTGTTTATGGAAATTGCCCAAGGCTTTGACAACTGTGAGCGCGCCATGTGCCCGTGCATGATCGATGTGCTGCCGCCCGGGATCATGCGGGTTTGGCTTACACTGACTTGCATGGCTCGATGGCATGGCGGCGGATGCGGGATATTGACAACTACGCGCGAATACCATCTGTAAACGGGTGGTTCGGGGGTCAGAGCCTGGGGCATCCCGGTGTTGTGGATCGGTTGCTGGCCATTGCGCCGTCCGTGCCGCCGGTGGCACTAGCCGTCTGCGAAGTGGAACCCGCCGGAGCCGCGGCTTACGGTGTATGCTGGTGCCGACGGGCACCGCGATGGAACACGGTGCCGTGCTGTTGGCCCCGTGCGTCGGGTGTCGGCGACTGACCCTCGGGCGAGGTGCGGGGTGGGCTGGCAGCACAGGACATAGACTATCAACGCGCGGATGATCGGTGCGGTTGCTCTGGCAACAGGCGATATTCGCCAGATGCAGATCGCTGAATTGTCATCCTGTTTTCGGGTGCGGGTGATTATCGTGTCGGATACCTTTGTGAAAACGGCCTCGGGGTTTGAGGATTATCAAGGGGATTATCCGGAGGCGCTGATCCGATGGCAACCGTGACAGTGGCAGCGATATGTCTTTGCCCCCGTCGGACAGATCATGCCGCGTTCTTGCAGCCCGACGGGAAAACAGGCCTTTTACAATATCATGGATGCCGCGTCTTTTGGTAGTTCGCCGCGCGCGAACCGACCGTCGGTCAATCTCACAGCAGTGATGATGTATGTATCCCACTTCCAACAGCTGTTCAGGTTATAAGTGATATGGCCGCCCTGATAGTTGCCACGCAATTTCAATTCAGCCACCGTCACCTCAATTATCACCCGTTATCACCGATGTTGAACAGCATTGATTTCCAGGACGTCCAGGCGTCTGGATTCGTCCTTGATCACATTAAGTAACAGCCAGTGCAGGCGTTCGAGCGATGGCAAAACTTCCCGATAGCTGGCCATAAACCTTTGTTGCCTGATCGTTCCTGGCCATACTTCGAATGGTCATATCTCACTCCGACTCAACCGCATGGAACCAGAGTCGCGGCAATTCACCAAAACACCGTTAAACCGGGGTTACTTTTATTTGCGACAGGGTCTGTTTGATATCGGAAATCAGAACCTGCAGATGATCTGGAACCGCTGTCTGGCCCGTGATCCACCGATACAGATCCTGATCATGTTCTTCCAGCAATGCTTCGTATAAATCCAACGCTGCGGCATCCATTTTAGGCAGGTTGCGGTCCGCATAAGCAGAGAGGATCAGGTCCATTTCCTTGATCCCCCGGCGCATGGATCGCATTGCCAGCCGTTTCATTCTGACCTCATGCGGTTCACTCATATGTCCGGGTTCCAATCGCATTGCGCAGGCGCTTTTCGAGCTTGGCCGTGCGTTCGGTCACAGCTCGCAATTCGACGCGAATGCCCTGCAAATCGCGCAGGATCTGACTCAAATCACCGGGCGTTTCGTCGGCCAGGCCCACATCCGCCGGCAGGGCAGAGCCTTCGCCTTCGCCCGTCAGCAACCAGGTGATTGACACGTTCAGCATGCCTGCCATCATCTGCAACTTGTTGGCACGGGGTTCGGACAGATCCTGTTCCCACCCGTTCAGCGTCGACTTTTTGACGCCCAGGCGTTTGGCTAGCTCGGTCTGGGTCATTCCCGCCTGTTCGCGCGCACCAGCCACCCGGTCACCAAATGTTGCCGCATCAGGACCAAACCAGTCGTCGCCCATATGATCATCCATGCTTTTTCCTCTCTTACTTCGTCCTGACCTGCTTGATCCCCTGATATCGATATCATATATTCAGTATCGTTCCTATGCTAGCGAGGCTAAATAATGAGGCTCAATGATGTCCTTTTTCTCTGACACCCTATCCCGCGTAAAACCGTCACCAACTGTGGTGGTAACGAACAAGACCGCAGCACTGAAGGCAGCTGGCAAGAACGTGATCAGCCTGGGTGCCGGGGAGCCGGATTTCGACACGCCCGACCATATCAAGGACGCTGCCATTGCAGCCATAAAGGCTGGTAAAACGAAATACACGGTCGTTGACGGCATTCCTGAACTGAAATCGGCAGTGTGCGCAAAGTTTCAGCGCGACAATAGCCTGACCTATACGTCGAATCAGGTATCGATCGCTTCGGGCGGCAAACAGATTCTGTTCAACGCCTTGATGGCCACGCTAAACCCCGGCGACGAGGTGATCATTCCCGCACCCTATTGGGTCAGTTATCCGGATATGGTGCTGTTGGCCAGCGGAACACCTGTGGTGATCGAGGGCGGTGTGGACCAGGCATTCAAAATCACGCCAGAACAGCTCGAAGCGGCGATAACGCCAAAAACAAAATGGTTTATCTTCAATTCACCGTCGAACCCTACCGGATCAGGCTATAGCTGGACAGAATTGAAAGCACTGACCGATGTGCTGCAACGGCATCCGCATGTCTGGATCATGACGGATGATATGTACGAACACCTCACCTATGACGGGTTTGCGTTTTGCACCCCGGCAGAGGTGGAACCGTCGCTTTATGACCGCACACTGACCTGCAATGGCGTGTCCAAAGCCTATGCGATGACCGGATGGCGCATCGGTTTTGCCGCCGGGCCCGAGCCATTGATCAAGGCGATGCGCAAATTACAGTCACAATCGACCTCGAACCCCTGTTCGATCAGCCAATGGGCCTCCGTCGCCGCGCTGAACGGCAGCCATGATTTCATTGCATCCAACAACGCAACCTTCAAACGCCGCCGCGATTTTGTTGTGAATCGGTTGAATGCGATTGACGGGGTCACTTGTCCGGTACCAGAGGGCGCGTTTTATGTCTATCCGTCTATTGCCGGTCTCATTGGAAAGTCCACGTTGGCGGGTGTCAAAATCACCAATGATGAGGTTTTTTCAACCACCGTGCTGGAAGATACCGAGGTTGCCCTGGTCTGTGGTGCGGCATTCGGCTTGTCCCCGAATTTCCGAATAAGCTATGCGACCTCAGACGCGCTTTTGGAACGTGCCTGCGACCGGATTGCCGAATTCTGCGCGGCTTTGCGGTAACACCACCGGGATCCGACCAGGTCCCTTGCTGCTTGCCTGTCGCGACCACATCAAATTGAGACGGGGCGCGGCATGAATGAAAAACTTGTCCCTCTAGGTCTTGTGCCGCGTCAAAAAATTGATAGCACATGTAGTGAGGCAAGGCTTATGTGATGAAAGGCGTACCACTGGAGCACTGCTCTCGCGTTCATGGCAATGGGGCGTTGGTATTTCAGCTCGACACTGAACACCCGGTCAACGTTGGGTTGCAAAGGGCTCGATTGCCCCGGAATTCCGGTCGTCAACATCCGCAATGACGATATGTCAGACCGCCCTGTCAGATACGGACATGCGCGTGATGCGGGATTGGGTTAAGGACCGGACAAGCCCTGTTGCCACAGTACGACATTGACGACATTCACCGTGCAGACCGTGCAGTCCGACGATGTGAACCTGACCCCACATTGGGCGCAGGCCAAGGCCCCGGTCATGCACGATCTGCGGTTCGTTCTGGTCAGGGAAGGGGCTGGTCGTATGTGCGTGCATCAATCAGGTTGTCCGCATCGCGCCAGACACCCGTGCCACACCGTGGGTCCAGAACCGGATCATCAACAAGACCGACGCCATCGTCAGACCAATGACAAGCCCCAGCCAAACGCCGTGCCCGCCCAGATCGACCCAAAACCCCAGTATGTAAGCTGCGGGGATGCCGACGCCCCAATAGGCCAAGGCGGCGACCACCATGGGCACCGCGGTATCCTGAACCCCGCGCAGCAGCCCCAGCGCGATCACCTGTGTCCCGTCTGCCAGTTGAAACAGGCCACCGATGGCCAACAGGCCGACAGAAACGGCCACGATATCCACCCGTCGGACGTCATCCGCGTCCAAAAAGGCGGTGATCAGAATCTCGGGAATGGCGACAAAGACCAGCACCACCACCACTGCCAGCATCAGCGCCAGCATAATCACGGCCCGGGCCCCTGTCACAAGATCCTGGCGGTCCACACGGCCATAGGCTTGACCGGCGCGGATTGTGGCCACGTTGCTCAGCCCCACATAGATCATAAAGGGCACGCTGACAATGCTCAGGACAATGCCGTGCGCAGCCAGAGGAAGCTTTCCAAGCCATCCCATCATGATGGTCGACGCCGTAAACAGGCTAACTTCGCTTAGGGTAGTCAACCCGATGGGCAAACCCAGTTGCCCGACCCGTTTGAACATATCCCAATCGGCCCGCCAGAACCGCGCAAACAGGCTGTGTTCCGGCAGAACCCGAACAGCATAGAGCACCACCGCCCCGGCGGACACCGCCTGGCTTACAAGCGATGCAATGGCCGCCCCGATAAGCCCCAATTCGGGTGCGCCCCAATTGCCGAAAATAAGCATCCAGTTCGCGATCCCGTTCGAAACCGCGGCCAGCAATGTGATCCAAAGGACAATCTGCGTCCGTTCAAGCGCGGCCAGATAGCTTTTGATCGACATCACGATAAGCGCGGGGAAAATTCCCCAGCCAGCGACCCGGAGATAACGCGCCGCAGCGGCAGCGACATCTGGTTCCTGGCGCAACAGGATCAGCAACGGTTCCGCAAACAGCATCGGCGGCATCGCGCAAACCGCATAGATCAGCGACAACCACAACCCCATCCGTGTGGCCCGACGCACATTCGTCTGATCATTGACCCCGTCGGCGGCGGCCACTAACGGCATCACTGCCCAGGCAAATCCCGACCCGAACAGGAAAAACACATAGAAGTATCCGACTGCAAGGGTCATGGCCGCCAGTGCCTCAATCCCGTATCGACCCATCATGACGGTATCGGTCATGCCGATGGCCGCCTGTGCCAAATGCCCGCCGATCAACGGCAGACCTAGAATCAGGATGGTGCGCATATGTGCCGAATACGCCATTGGGGACCTCCACGCGCAGTTCTAATGCGAACCAAACCCAGGAACAAGGGGGCCACGGCTGGGCGAACAGGCATGTCAGGGTACAGGCCCTGGGGCAAGATTGCCCCAGAGAGCCATTGTTCGCCTGACCCGGTCGCCGGAGAATCCGCCACGTTTCAATGAGGCTGGGGCAAGATTGCCCCAGAGAGAACAACGGGAAAGATGGGTGGATTTTACCAACAGAATTGTTTCAATGAGGCTGGGGCAAGATTGCCCCAGAGAGAGCCACCGAGGCGATCAGTGCCACCCTGCCGACAGCCGTTTCAATGAGGCTGGGGCAAGATTGCCCCAGAGAGCTATGGGTTTGGTGCCATGCCGTGATTGGCAGGCATGTTTCAATGAGGCTGGGGCAAGATTGCCCCAGAGAGTTCAATCTCCTGTTGGTTAGGCGGGCGATCCTGCCCGGTTTCAATGAGGCTGGGGCAAGATTGCCCCAGAGAGTGCGGCATCATTGCAGAGCAATTGAAAGATATTGCGCAGTTTCAATGAGGCTGGGGCAAGATTGCCCCAGAGAGGTTACCGCCCTGTCCGGGCCTCATTGGCCCGGACATGTTTCAATGAGGCTGGGGCAAGATTGCCCCAGAGAGAGCAGGAAAATGTTAACAGGCGCGGGGCGAAACTTTGGTTTCAATGAGGCTGGGGCAAGATTGCCCCAGAGAGCCTTAGATTGCAGGACACATCACAAGGAGTTTCCAATGGTTTCAATGAGGCTGGGGCAAGATTGCCCCAGAGAGAGCTCGATCTCGATAGCTCCGGGCCGCGCCACGGGTACGTTTCAATGAGGCTGGGGCAAGATTGCCCCAGAGAGCGCATCAATAATCAGCATCTCGATTGCAATTTGCACGTTTCAATGAGGCTGGGGCAAGATTGCCCCAGAGAGACCGCGTTGCGGCGATTCGGACCGCGGTGGTGGCAACGTTTCAATGAGGCTGGGGCAAGATTGCCCCAGAGAGGGAGTGACGAAAGTAAAAACGAAAACCGTCCTGATGTTTCAATGAGGCTGGGGCAAGATTGCCCCAGAGAGATGCTGTACCTTGAAGAGATGGAGCGCTTCCTTGAAGTTTCAATGAGGCTGGGGCAAGATTGCCCCAGAGAGAAATTCTAAAAGGGTTGCGAATTCCCGCCGGATGTGCGTTTCAATGAGGCTGGGGCAAGATTGCCCCAGAGAGTTCTCTCCGCGCGGATACTAAATTCCCGGTCTGCATGTTTCAATGAGGCTGGGGCAAGATTGCCCCAGAGAGGTCTGGGGATATTCAAACCTGACCGACGATCAGATCCTGTTTCAATGAGGCTGGGGCAAGATTG
>JACOMT010000058.1:0-1685 GCA_014623385.1 Paracoccaceae bacterium | reverse complement strand
AGGCTGGGGCAAGATTGCCCCAGAGAGATCGCGGCGACGACCAAGGGCGGAATTGGTACCGCCGTTTCAATGAGGCTGGGGCAAGATTGCCCCAGAGAGCAGCCAGCCGATCCGTGGACAGCTGCCAGCCAGCCGGTTTCAATGAGGCTGGGGCAAGATTGCCCCAGAGAGGGCACGGCATCAACCCACGAAAGGACATGATGATGGGGTTTCAATGAGGCTGGGGCAAGATTGCCCCAGAGAGCCGCCTGCCCCGCCCCCCGCCAGGCGGGTTGCCCAAGTTTCAATGAGGCTGGGGCAAGATTGCCCCAGAGAGTCCCCTGTGATTGCTGTATCAGGTGGCGGACGAACACGTTTCAATGAGGCTGGGGCAAGATTGCCCCAGAGAGGCCCGCAAAGACACATTGGCACATTCGGCGGATGATTCGGTTTCAATGAGGCTGGGGCAAGATTGCCCCAGAGAGTGTGTCTTTGCGGGCAACGAAGCCCGCTCAACCACAGGTTTCAATGAGGCTGGGGCAAGATTGCCCCAGAGAGGCCAGATCATCGAAGTGGGCTGGATCGCCCGAATAACCGTTTCAATGAGGCTGGGGCAAGATTGCCCCAGAGAGGAAACAATAATCAAGGCAAAACCGCCCAAGATAGCCGTTTCAATGAGGCTGGGGCAAGATTGCCCCAGAGAGCAGGTGAGTTGTCGTATGAGATTTGCACACCAAACAGTTTCAATGAGGCTGGGGCAAGATTGCCCCAGAGAGCGGGCCACAGCCAGCCTGCGCGTTGGGAGCTCGCGGTGTTTCAATGAGGCTGGGGCAAGATTGCCCCAGAGAGTCCTATCTTATAAAGTGTTGACGACAATGACAAATAGCAAATGAATTCGAGCGCTGTCCTGCGCCTGGCCGGAAACCACCCCGGGTAACAGGGTTTTCGATCCAGGCATCACCAAATAATCCAATGATTTCAACAGCCTGAAAAAATCGAGCGCTGACGGGGATTACGACAGCACCTGACCGCTCGATTCGGGTCGGCGGAACCATGGGTAACATTTTCGTGATCCGTGTCATCATATCATCGTTTCACCGTTGCCCGGCGTTCGATTCGCGCAAAGCATCTGCCGATGCTGGTGACCGCCGGCTTGACCTGTTCGGCAGGGCCCACATCGACCAACAGAACGTGATCTTCGCCATTTTTAACCGTCTCGCGCAGCCGTGTTTCGAGCTCGGCACGGTGCCTTGCTGTCAGGCGACACTGAAAGACCGACAGTTGGAGCCAGTCCCCGTATCCCTGCATGATTTTGAACACACGTCGCCAGCGCCGTTGATCGGCGATGTCGTATGTGACGATATAGAGCCGTTCCGCGTTCATCCAGGATTTGGGGGCATTCGGGGAATTCTTGGCTTGGCAGATAATGCGGATAGCTGCGCAGATCTCCAAGCAGAAATCGCGACAGAAGGTGCGCCTGTATGATCAGCATTCGGCCAGCATTCGGCGCATGCTGACCCGATAGCCAAAAACCGGGTAGGTTGTTTCCTGTGCCAGCCTGTGACAGTCGGCGCTCAAACGTCTGCACGAACCGGCGGCGGGCGTTCCGGGCTAGCGCCCCACAGGGGCCGTCCATGGTTGCATCGGAACCGGCCCGCGCCGGTTCAATGAGGTTGGGGCGACCATCCGCCCCAGCCATGGGGGCT
>JACOMT010000057.1 GCA_014623385.1 Paracoccaceae bacterium | reverse complement strand
ACCGGGCCGGCATCAGCCCGCGTGGCCTGATCGAGGTGCAACAGATTGTTCGGGGGCAAGAGGCGCTGAATGTCGGGCGTCAAGACCCTTATGTGCGGTCTCACCCCCTGACCCGCGACCGGATCCGTGCCGCCGAGGCCTTTGTTGCCGCCTATGGCGACGATGTCGCACCGCGACCATCGGATGATTATTGGTTCGCGCGGGCCAAAGGCAAATTGTCGGCCTTTGTCCGGGCCCCCAAATGGACCTGGCGTCGCGTCGGTGCTGAAAAATTCCAGGACGTGCGCCTGATGCGCGAGGCGATTGCCGCCCATCGCGACCGGAACCTGTCGCTTGCACGCAAGAAAATCAATGCCGCCATCGCCCTGCGCCCCAAGGATGGCTACTATCATGACCTCAAGGGCCAGATCCTGTTGGAAAGCCATCAGATCAACGAGGCGATCAAGACCTACCAAATGGCCACCCAACTGGCACCGGGCGAACCGCTGATCCTGGGCGGGTATGGCCGGGCCCTGTTAGCCGCCAAACGCTATGAACCTGCGCTGGAACAGCTGGAACTCGCCCGTGCACGCGATTTTCGCGATACGCGTGTGTTGCGCGACATGTCCATCGCTTACGCCCAATTGGCACAGCCCGGCATGGCCTCGGTCGTGACCGCAGAACGCTACGCCCTGCAGGGCCGACTGCAGGATGCCGACATCCATGCCCGGCGCGCGATGCGGCAATTACCGCAAGACTCGCCCCCCTGGCGGCGGGCACAGGATGTGCTCATTGCCGCTGAAAGAGCCACCAAAAGGAGATGACGATGATCCGGATTCGCATGGTTGCCCCGTTGACCCTCGCCCTTGGCCTTGTGACCGCGCCGGTCGCGGGGCTGGACCTTGATCAGATGTCCCCGGCGGAACAAGCCGCGTTTGGCGCGCAGATTCGCGAGTACCTGTTGCAAAACCCCGAGGTGATCGTCCAAGCGATCACTATTCTTGAAGAGCGTCAGTCCCGGCAACAAGCGCAGGCCGACCTGCAGCTCGTGGCCAACAACGCACAGGCCATTTTCAATGACGGGTTTTCCTGGGTCGGCGGCAATCCGGACGGGGATATCACCCTGGTCGAATTCATGGATTACCGCTGCGGTTTCTGTCGGCGGTCGGTGCCGGAAATTGCCCAGCTATTGGAAAGTGATGGTAATATCCGCTGGGTGATCAAGGAATTTCCGATCCTGGGCGAAGACAGCCTGGCCTCTTCGCGCTTTGCCATCGCGGTGAAACGGGTCGAAGGCCCGGATGCCTATAAACAGGCGCATGATGCGCTGGTCGAGCTGACCGCCAGTGTCAGCGATGCGACCCTGCGCCGTCTGTCCGACGGCCTTGGTTTTGACACCAGCGCGGTGCTGGCGGAAATGGATAGCGAGGCGGTGACCCGGGAAATTTTGCAAACCCGGGCCTTGGCGCAACGTCTGAACATCTCTGGTACGCCAACCTTTGTGCTCGAAGATGAGGTGCTGCGCGGCTTTTTGCCTGCAGATCAGATGCAGGCCATCGTCGATGACAAGCGCAGCTAAGCATACCGGGAATCGGATGGTACGAATTTGTCCAAAGAATATTCCGCGCCATCGCGGGGACCCCACGAAATGACCATACGCACCCGTCCGGCGAACAAGACCGACATTCCGGTTCTCATTCCGGTTCTGGTTGACCTGTCTTCTGACCGAACCGCCCAGGGCCATCACAGGGTATGCAATCCTCTTACGCCTGGCCCGGGTACGATATGATGCGTGGGAAGGACATTCATCCGCGGCTAAGATGTCGAACGGGTGCTGATCACAGCTTGCAAAACCGAAGCACGGCCGCAGGGCTGCACCTGTCTGCCCATCGGCACGATGCCGCATAATCACACTACCCACGCCGCTGATACAGCGGCAGGCTTCGCGAAAGTAAGCAGACCAGGCCCACAGTTCAGCATCCGCCTATAGTGATCTGTCCTGCGGTTTCTTTGGCCGCCTCAATCCCGGCGGCGCGTTTTTCAACCTGTTCAACGATGTGATCGATCATCTGATCGTTCGACATTTTGTGGCTTTGCCTACCCGCCAGATAAACCATGCCCGATCCGGCCCCGCCGCCGGTGAACCCGATATCGGTCATCAATGCCTCGCCCGGCCCGTTCACCACGCAGCCGATGATCGACAGGCTCATCGGCGTTTTGATATGTTCCAGACGTTTCTCCAGAATCTCGACCGTCCTGATCACGTCAAACCCCTGCCGTGCACAGGACGGACAGGAAATTACATTCACACCGCGATGACGCAGACCCAGAGATTTCAGGATCTGATAGCCCACCTTCACCTCTTCCACCGGGTCGGCAGACAGGCTTACGCGGATTGTATCTCCAATACCCATCCACAACAGGTTTCCAATGCCGACCGCGGATTTGATCGTCCCGCTGACCAATCCACCCGCCTCGGTGATGCCCAAATGGATTGGCGCATCCGTGGCCTCGGCAATCCCCTGATAGGCGGCAGCGGCCAGAAACACATCTGACGCCTTCACGCTGATCTTGAAATCGTGAAAATCGTTGTCCTGCAGGATGCGAATATGTTCCAGCCCGCTTTCCACCATCGCGTCGGGACAGGGTTCGCCGTATTTTTCCAACAGATGCTTTTCCAGCGACCCGGCATTTACGCCGATGCGGATGCAACAGCCGTGGTCGCGCGCAGCCCTGATCACCTCTTTCACCCGGGTTTCATCGCCGATATTGCCCGGGTTGATTCGCAGACAGGCGGCACCGCCTTTGGCGGCCTCAATTCCGCGTTTGTAGTGAAAATGGATATCGGCGACCAAGGGTACCGGGCTTTCGGTCACGATCTCTTTGATTGCTTTTGCCGAAGCTTCATCGGGGACCGATACGCGCACGATATCAGCGCCCGCCTCGGCGACGGCCTGAACCTGTGCCACGGTGGCGGCCACATCGGTGGTCAGCGTGTTGGTCATCGTCTGAACGGAAATCGGCGCGTCACCGCCTACAGGTACAGATCCCACCATGATCTGGCGAGATTTGCGACGGTAAATGTTGCGCCACGGGCGCACGTGATCAAGCGACATTCGACGGATCCCTGGCCAATCGCCTGGTATCGCTATCCTAGGCGGTGTGCCAGGCTATTACAATGTGGTTGATTATTCTGCGGTTGGCAAGGCGGCCTGCGCCTCTGCGACCATACGGGCCAGGTCGCGATCCTGCGCCAGATCGGCCAGGGCATATCGGGTGGTCACATTCGCCACCGACAGGGCGATATTCGATGTCACACTGCCGCTGCGCCCAACCGGGCCAAAATGCTGATCCCCGATGGCGAAATAGACAGCACCGGATTCGCCCGCGCGCAAGGTCGGTGGCTCTTCGGTCGCGGGCACGTCATAAGATTCGCCAGCATTCATTATGCCTTCGAAAATCACAGTACCATCCGCCGCGCTCACCCGGACCCAGGACGGGCGCACGGTCACCATGCGCAAGGTCGATGCAGGCTCTTCCAGAACCTGAGGAATGGGCGGGCCAATTTCGGCCATCGACACCGGCGCAAGCTGATCCCCGGTTCCCTGCACATCGGGCAGTTCCGGGGGCAGTTCCGGTGTGCGGAACGCGCCCACGGTGCGCGGGTCCAGCGTCGCAATCGCTGCATCCCGTGCCTCCAGAACCGGCATGTCCAACGCTTGTGGACGATAAAGCCGGTCCAGGGACTCGGCGGTGTGCAGCGCGTCAGGCGACGGATTGGCATCTTCTGTTGATTGTTGCGCCGCGACCAGCGGGTCAAGCTCGGACAGCGCGACCGGCGTTTCATCCACCGGCGCGACCTGCACCTGCTGAACCTCTTTCAAAACAGCCCATCCGCCATAGCCAATACCACTAATCATGGCGAGCAGGACCAGGGTCGAACCAATTGCACCCGGTTCGATTCGCCTCCAAAGGGAATCCTCGGTCGGAATGAACGGTGTATCAGGCGATGTGAACGGGTTCCGGTCTGCCGACAAGGGTTTGTCCACCGATCCCGCCCGTTTACCTGACGCCTTGGCCGACATGCCTCCTTGTACGACCCGAAACCCGCTTTCCGTGCAAAAGCGGCGGAACACGTCTTCAGGGTCCATGTTCAGATAGCGGGCATAGGATTTGACATAACCAGAAACAAACCCGGGCGTATCGAACGCGCCGGTATCGCAATTTTCGATGGCGGCGATAAAGGCTGCCTTGATCCGCAGATCGCGTTGAACGTCCAGCAGCGACTTACCCATCGTCGCACGTTCACCCCGCATTGTATCGCCCAGGCGTATCTCGAAGTCGTCAAAGCTTTTCATCTCTGGCTCTATCTGTTCCGGACGTGTTCTGTATGAGCGACCGCCCACACCCATATCATTCCCGCCACCCCATTACATCCTCCAGTCGGGATGCTGCCCATCGATTCGTCTATTACCGGAATTCATTTTATACCAACGCTCTCACAAAGCAATGAAGCAGAACAGATAACCATGAGTTCAGCGGCTAACTCAGCACAATCCGGTGCACAATGTGACCATAACGGATCCATTGCCTGTACCAATTTCCCGATTTCCTGATGGCCGTGCACCGGCGGCGTTGTAAAGCATAAACAGTTGGTTTCGCACGACACTGTCAGTAGATTGCCCAGTCGAATACAGATTCCGTAGTCCGCCAACAGCATGTTGCTGAGCTTTTTTGTATGAATTGGGCTGCCGAACATATCGGACACGATATGGCTACCTATGATAGATGCGTGATAGACGATCAGCAACCCCAAATCGTTCATCTGCATTTTCAGGATAGGCGTCCAGCTGTTCCATCCCGGATAATCCACATGGGGGCCCTTGCCGGTCTGTGCTTTCCATGGCACGATGCTATCTTGGGGATTGTCCGGGAGGGAGGGAGTGCTGCAAATCAGGTTGCATAGTGCTGCAAATCAGGTTGCATAAGGAAGCGCCGACGACATCCGGGATCGGGGTGGCCATTCAGGCAAGTCCGGAGTCGGCACAAGGCCTCTGCATAATAATGCAGGATTGCGATGGCGGCGATCAAGCAGAACCTGCGGGGAGCCGCAAACAAGATAACCTTCAACCCGCAACCCGCAAACACAGGCAATCGCACAACCAAACTACCCAAACCGCTTTGCCCGATATTAAGGTCAGCGGACCGGACAGAATGGCCAAATCGAAGCGTTCGCCGAACATCACGCTGTAACGCAGAGATCTTTATGGCAGAGTAAGAAGAGTAAGAGATGCCCGAAGGGATATGAAAAGGGGTGGAGGTCTGGCGCGATGACGAAACGTCATTGGATTTTTGGGTCCGGTAGCGGTAGTAACCGGCCGATCCCGGAGTGTGGGGTTTTGACCCCGTGTTTCGCAAGACGAATACAGAACGGGTTGTCAGCAAAGGTCGATCAGGTGTGATCAGGTTCGTCTTTTCGTTTTTGGGGGCGATTTTCAGCTTTCTGACGCTGGGCATCGCCATGGCGGCCATAATTGTCGGCAGCATCTTCTGGATGTATGGCCAGGATGTGCCCAGCTATGAATCGCTGGCCCAGTACAAGCCCCCGACGATCAGCCGGATTTATTCGGGCGAGGGGCAGCTGATCGACGAAATCGCACGCGAACGGCGCCTGTTTGCCCCAGAGGATCAAATTCCCGACCTGGTGAAACAGGCGTTTATCAGTGCCGAGGACAAAAATTTCTATACGCACAGAGGCTATGATCCGCGAGGGATTGCCGCCGCCATGGTCGAGGCGGTGCTGTCGCGCGGTCAAAACGTGCGCGGCGCGTCGACAATTACCCAACAGGTGATCAAGAACTTTCTGCTGTCTGGCAACCGCGAAGCGGAGCGCAAGATCAAAGAGATCATTCTGGCCGCACGGGTCGAAACCGCACTGACCAAAGAACAGATTCTGGAACTCTATCTGAACGAAATTTATTTGGGCGTGAATTCCTACGGTGTGTCTGCTGCCGCTCAGAGCTATTTCAACAAAACCTTGTCGGAACTGGCCCCGCACGAAGCCGCCTATCTGGCCGCGTTGCCGAAAAAACCCGCCGAACTGCATCCTGTGCGTGATGTGGAAGCCGCTGCTGGACGCCGTAACTTCGTGCTGAAGGAAATGTATGAAAATGGCTATCTGAGCGAGGCGGATTATCACAGCGAGGCCGCTAAGCCGCTGCGCAGCGTGCAGAATGGTGATTTTGAAAGCTTCCGCACCGCCCTACCACCGCGCGACTACTTCACCGAAGAAATCCGCCGCCAGCTGAGCAAAGATTTTGGCGAAGGCGAGTTTTTCACCGGTGGGTTTACCGTGCGTGCGACTATCGATCACGACATGCAGGCCGAGGCGGCGGTCGCCTTGCGTGCCATGTTGGAAAACTATGACCGGGGGTTGGGCGAATGGCGCGGAACGAAGGCGAAACTGGACGCCCCAACCTTGGATGATGATGCGCTGTGGCGCGTGGCACTGTCGGATGTTGAGGTTCCCCGCGACATCCAGCTGGGTGGCGATTGGCTGCCTGCTGTCGTCCTGAACATCGAAGCCCAGCGATTGACTGTCGGTGTCGAAGGGGTTGCCGAAACTGGTATCGTGCCGCGCTCCGACATCCGGTGGATGAAGGGCAACTTTTTTGACAATTTTGAGATGGGTGATGTGGTTCTGGTACGTGCCACCGATGATGACCGGCAATGGTCGCTGCGTCAGGTTCCGGAGGTGCAGGGCGGGTTTGTGGCGATGGACGTCAATACCGGGCGTGTCATCGCGATGCAGGGTGGATTTTCGTATCATGATTCGATGTTCAACCGTGCCACTCAGGCCCGGCGTCAGCCGGGGTCCAGTTTCAAACCCTTCGTCTATGCTGCAGCACTTGACAGCGGATATAGCCCTGCCACGATTGTGGTGGACGCGCCCATTGAAATCGACACACCCCAGGGCCTGTGGCGTCCCAGGAACGCGTCGAACAAGTTCTACGGACCCACGCCGCTGCGCACCGGAATCGAACGGTCCCGGAACCTGATGACCATTCGTCTGGCACAAGAAGTCGGGATGGATGTTGTTGCCGATTACGCAGAACGCTTTGGCGTCTATGACAACATGGGCCGGTATCTGGCAAATTCGCTGGGGTCCGAAGAAACTACATTGTACCAGATGGTGGCGGCCTATGCGGTGTTTGCCAATGGTGGGGAACGGGTGGAGCCCACCCTGGTCGACCGTATCCAGGACCGCTATGGTGAAACCATCTATCGGCATGACCATCGGCGATGTGTCGATTGCCAGAACCCGTCGGTACAGCCCGGGCAGTCCCCCCGCATCGTATCGAACCGCAGCCGTGTGATGAACGACATCACCGCGTATCAGCTAACCTCAATGATGACCGGCGTCGTGGAACGAGGCACTGCCGCAGGAAAGGTAAAGCTACCAGTGCCGTCTGCGGGCAAGACCGGGACGACCAATGATGCTCAGGATATTTGGTTTGTTGGCTTTACCAGCAACATCGCCGCAGGTTGTTATATCGGATATGACCAGCCGCGCCCGCTGGGTCATGGTGCATCGGGTGGCGGCATGTGCGGGCCGGTGTTTCAGTCGTTTATGGAAAAGGCCACGGAGAAATATGGTGGCGGCCCGTTCAAGGTGCCCGAAGGCGGCCATTTCATCAAGATCGACCGATTCACTGGGGCACGATTGCCGGATGATGCCAGCGGTGATTATGTAGTATCGGAATATTTCCGGAACGGCAGCGAGCCGGTCTTTGGCCTGACCTTTGACGGGGGCTTTGCCATGGGGTCGAACCTGCCCTTGACTGAAGAGGTCCAGCAAGCCGGTCGTCAGGTGACCACATCGACGGGCAGCACTGCGGTTGTCGGACCAAAAGCGAGCTTTGGTACATTGAGCTCGGGCGGTCTCTACTGACCGCTTGCCGCCTTTGACGCACTGCGTTATCAGAACTGCCTAGCCATCCCGAGACGCGAGAGACGCATGCGCGCCGAGACCCAGAACATCGTGGCCGAGATTGAAAAGTCGTTGGAGCTGCTGGCGCGGCGCATGGATTATGAAACAGCACCTCACCGGCTGGAGGAATTCAATGCCCGCGTCGAAAACCCAAACCTGTGGGATGATCCGGTCGCCGCGCAAAAGCTGATGCGGGAACGGCAGATGCTGGTTGATGCGCTGGACACCTATGACGGGATCAGGCAAGATTTGGGCTACAATGTTGAGCTGATCAAACTGGGTGAGATGGAAGAGGATGACGAGGTTGTCAGCGATGCCGAAGGTGCTTTGTGCGACCTCGCAAAAAAAGCTGCGCAGAAAGAACTTGAGGCACTGTTGGACGGCGAGGCGGATGGCAACGATACATTCCTGGAAATCAATGCCGGTGCCGGCGGCACGGAAAGCTGTGACTGGGCATCGATGCTGGCACGCATGTATGTGCGCTGGGCCGAAAAGAAGGATTACAAGGTCGAGCTGCAATCGGAAAACGCGGGCGATGAAGCCGGAATCAAGTCGGCGATCTACAAAATCTCCGGGCAAAATGCCTATGGCTGGCTGAAATCGGAAAGCGGTGTGCATCGGCTGGTGCGTATCTCGCCCTTTGATAGTTCGGCGCGGCGCCATACATCGTTCAGCTCGGTCTGGGTCTATCCGGTGATCGATGACACGATCGAAATCGACATCAACCCCGCCGATATTCGCATCGATACCTATCGCTCTTCGGGGGCGGGGGGGCAGCATGTCAATAC
>JACOMT010000056.1 GCA_014623385.1 Paracoccaceae bacterium | reverse complement strand
GGCCCACGTCACGGCTGCAGGGGTCGCACACCGAACACCCTGGATCCGGGTGCATGGTCGGAAGGGGCGCTCTGGCTGGTGAGGCTTGTGCCGACAAGGTGGGCCGCACCGCGCGGGGGCAATCGGGCGAGGCCCGCCCAAAGCCGCAAACAGGATCACCCCCGACCTCCGCTGGTCAGGCGAATCGGGCCGACAAACCTGCCTCGCCCGATGAAAAGCGGGGGATCGACAAATCTACCCCTCTGCGCAGATTTCCTAGCCCTCATTGTCGGCGAATACGGGGGGACAGCGCGTCACGCAAACGCATGTCAGCGACATCATCACATCAGGGAACTACCGTTGTTCCGGGCAGCTGGCCAATCGGCCTCATGCCGTTATTCAGGAGGCACCCGGGTCGGGAAACCAGATAAAAAGCCAAAGTCCTGGAAGGGCGGCCATGCGTTCAGTGATGATGGCGGTTGCGATTGCCCAACATGGCCGAGACCGTGATCGGCAACAGGATATTTGGTGGAATATGGTGCAGGATCAGTTTGTTGTTGCCGGTATCGATGGATTGAGTGGCCAGCACAAATTCCCATTGTTCAGGGCCAGTAACATCGTCGCGCATGAAGGTGCGCCATAGGCATCCAGGTAATGCCGCCCAGGATGAAAAACCGCCCTTGGATCCGAAAATGGCCGACAGTGGATCGCAGAAGCAAAGCGCGGCCACAAAAATCAACAACAACAGCGACAGCACCGAAAAGGTCCGTCAAGGGCATAGGCGGATTGTCCAATTTTTCATAACACCGGCTAATTATCTATTTCGGGCGGGGCGGCGGATAGTTAGTTGGCATTTCGCCCGCGCGCCGACGGTGGCCATGTGCTTGGCCGCAGGCGCGTTTCATGAGCGTTGCGTCAAGCCGGACGCTGTTCGGGCCTTTGCCTAAATTGCTGCCCCGGTTGCGCGCCGGGCCTTTTGGCACCCGGTGTTCGTCGGATGTCCCGTGCGGCTATTCCAAAGGTCCGCCATGGGCGGTAAAAATTTTTCTTTATGCCGGGGATAAACGGCCCGGTGCCTTTATCTTGCCGGACAATGGTGACAGCACCGGGATTATTTCCACCCGGAATATCCCGGAATAGAACATCAAAGGCAATATCCTGTCGGCCGGTACAAGCTGGCTTGTCAAAAATGGCTGCACAGCGTATGCTCGCTGCCTAATTCACTACAGGAGCCACACAAGATGCCCGTCAAAAATCGCTTTGCAGAATTGCAGAACGAAATCACCGCATGGCGACGTGATATTCATGAACATCCTGAAATTTTGTTTGATACCCACCGTACCAGTGCCCTGGTCGCGGACAGGCTGAGAGAATTTGGATGTGATAAGGTTGCAACAGGGATCGGTCAGACCGGTGTCGTCGGGATTATTCAGGGCAAGTTGAACACATCCGGTCGGGTGATCGGGCTGCGCGCGGATATGGACGCCCTGCCGATCCTTGAGGAAACCGGGCTCGATTATGCGTCGAAAACCCCGGGGGCGATGCATGCCTGTGGCCATGACGGGCACACGGCCATGCTGTTGGGGGCGGCCAAATATCTGGCCGAGACCCGGAATTTCGACGGCACTGTCGCCGTGATTTTTCAGCCGGCAGAAGAGGGCGGCGGTGGCGGCCGCGAAATGTGCAATGACGGCATGATGGATCAATTTGGTATTCAGGAAGTGTACGGCATGCACAATTGGCCCGGCAAACCAGTCGGCAGTTTTGCCATCCGGTCGGGCGCATTTTTTGCGGCAACGGACCTTTTTGAGATCGAATTCGAAGGGCTGGGCGGCCATGCGGCCAAACCACAGGAAACGTTGGACACGACCGTAATGGCGGCGCATGCGGTTCTGGCCCTGCAAACGATTGCCAGCCGCAATGCCGATCCGATCGATCAGGTCGTGGTGTCGGTCACCTCGTTCGAAACGGCGTCCAAGACCTTCAATGTGATTCCGCAAAATGTCACGCTCAAAGGCACCGTACGCACGATGAGTTCGGATATGCGCGATTTGGCGGAAAAGCGGATCAACGAAATCTGTGGCGGGATCGCGGCAACCTTTGGCGGCAACGTCCAGGTCGACTACCTGCGGAACTATCCGGTTATGGTAAATTCCGAAGAACAAACGGAATTCGCCGCCAAAGTGGCCAAATCGGTTTCCGGCGCATGTGAAGAGGCCCCTTTGGTGATGGGGGGCGAGGATTTCGCGTTTATGCTCGAAGAACGGCCGGGTACCTATATCCTGGTCGGCAACGGCGATACCGCTATGGTGCATCACCCGGAATACAATTTTAACGACGCGGTCATCCCGGCCGGGTGCAGCTGGTGGGCAGAAATCGTTGAACGGCGGATGCCTGCAGCCTAGGCCAAAAGTTCGCGATAGACGGCGTTGATGGCGGCGGCCTCATCCTGAATGCGGAACCGGGACGCGACATGGGGCGGGCCGGCATCGCCCCATTGTTTCAGCCGGGCGCGATCCGACAGAGCGTCGGCAATGGCCTGGGTCAGAGCTGCCTGATCGTCGCAGCGTACGATCAGGCCGGTTTCGCCAGGCTTTACCAATTCTTCAAACGCGCCGACCCTGGTTGCCACAACGGCGGCACCACAGGCCATCGCCTCTAGCGGGGTCAGCCCAAATCCCTCGTTTCGTTGTGGCGCGACATAGAGATCAACCGCCTGAAACCAGGGCGCGATGGTCCAACCCGGAACCTCGGACAAGAAATGGATGCGGTCACGGCAAGGTGAGGCGGCGACCCGGGATCTCAGATCGGCCGCAAAGGATTCAAACTGTTGCGTCACGCCACCCATGATAATAGCCTGCACATCCGGTCGGTTGGGCAGCAGGTCCAGCATGGCATCGATAAAAAGATCGTTACCTTTTTGCGGTCGGATGCGGCCGAAACACCCGATGATCAGCGCGTCAGGGTCCAGGCCCAGCCGTTGCCGCACGGCGTGCTTATCCAGGGTAGGGGCAAATTCGGAAATGTCGATGCCGTGCCGTATAACCGTGCTTGGCAGGTCGAGATAGCGCGCCGATTTCCCGGATGTCGCGATCAGCGCGTCCATCCGCCGGATTAGCCATTTGGTATATCGGCTGTGATGCCGCTGGGCGGCAGAGGTGAAGAGCAGTTTCAGGTTCTTGCGCAGGATGTGCTTCAGGATCAGCCCCGCCAGCATCTCGGTATTGCGGCGGGCATGCCAGACCCGCGCGCCGTTCGGACCAGACCGCGACAAGGTAACCAGATCGCGCAGGCGGATCTGGGGCACCTCGGCGGGCAACACCGGACCGACGGTTGCAATCCGCATATCGGTGAACTGCAAGGGGACCAGCCGCATGATCGTCGAGGTGACCCCGGAATAGCGCCGTTTCAGGTTCGGTGCCAGAATGTCCAGCGTTTGCGGATCCACCAGGTTGGGCTGTGTCATGTCCATCCGGACTGTTGCTGTCATCCGGTGACTTTAGATCAGGTTCAGCCTGGTGCACAGGATCGAAATCACCGTATCCAGATCCGCCTGCCGGTCGCCAGCAAAGCCCCGGGCGGCTGTTTGTGCCGCAGCGCACCGGGTGGGATTTCGCAACAGCGCGTCAACCGAAGCCGCCAGTCCCGCGCCGTCCTGAACGGTTTCGGCGGCACCGATGGCCAGCATCGGATCATAAGTTTCCACGAAGTGTTCGACATGCGGCCCGGTCAAAACGACGGCCCCCGCCCCGGCCGGTTCGAACGGGTTATGCCCGCCAATGGGTTTCAAGGACCCGCCCAGAAACACGATGGGTGCCAGCGCATACCAGGTCCCGGTCTCGCCCAGCGTGTCGGCCAGATAAACCTGCGTTTGGCCGTGAATGGGCTCGCCCATGCTGCGTCGCGCGCCGGTCAATCCGGTCTCATGGATCAGCGAGCGCACATCCGCGCCCCGTTCGGGGTGGCGCGGAATCAGGATCAGGCACAGATCCGGATGACGGGACACAAGAATGCGATGGGCCTGCAACACCACGGCCTCTTCGCCCGCATGTGTGGAACCGGCGACCCAGACCGGACGCCCCTGCAATTGAGAGAGCACTGCGTCGCGTGTTTCGGCATTCACGGGCAGGGGGTCTGATGTTGCCTTGAGATTCCCGCCAACACGCACCCGGTCCGGATCCGCCCCGACGGATACCAGGTTGTCCGCAGATAGGCGGTTTTGTGCCAGCAAAACGCCAAAGACGCTGACGACCACCTGTGCAGTTTGCGGCCAGCGTCGCCAGCTCTGGACCGATTTTTCGGACATGCGTGCATTGACTAGTGCCAGTGGCACCCCCGCCCGCTGCCCATGCAACAACAGATTGGGCCACAATTCGCTTTCCACAAACAAACCCGCATCCGGTGCCCAATGGTGATAGAACCGATTGACAACGACCGGCACATCCAGCGGCGCAAATTGATGCAGCGCCCTGGGCGGCAGCCGTTTGGCCAGGATTTTGGCAGAGTTCGCGGTTCCAGAAGTCACCAGAAAAGACGCATCGGGTAACCGGTCTCCCAATCGACGGATCAGGGTCAGTACTGACAGGCTTTCTCCGACGCTGGCCGCGTGGAACCATATCAGGCGGCCTTCGGGCCGAGACAGGCTGGCATAGCCCATATGTTCGCTCAAGCGATCCTCGCTGACACCGGCGGCGCGCAATTTTCGGGTAATGTGCCGGTAGGCAATCGGGGCGGCAATTGCGCTCAGCAACTGGTAGCCCCGCAAGAGCAGCGGCGTGGGCATCAGCCGCCCGTATGGTTCATATGGCGGGACATCTGGCCACCCAGCCGCTGCCGGGAGTAGTCGAAATCATGCCCTTTGGGTTTCAACGTGATCGCGGCGCGAATGGCCGCCCGCAAGGGGGCGTTATCCGATGGATACGCGCGCAAGGGGGCGCGTAGATCGACCATATCCTCCTGACCCAGACACATATACAGCTCGCCTGTACAGGTCAGCCGCACGCGGTTGCAATTTTCACAGAAATTGTGGCTGAGTGGCGTGATGAACCCGATCTTTTGCCCGGTTTCTTCCAATCGCACATAACGCGCCGGTCCGCCGGTCCGTTCGGCCAGATCGATCACGGTGTATCGGCTTTCATAAATTGCGCGCACGTCTTTTAGCGACCAGAACTGCCCCAGCCGGTTTTCATTGCCGATATCCCCCATCGGCATCACCTCAATCCAGGTTAGATCCATGCGCCGTTCGGCGCACCATTCTGTGATCGTCGGCAGTTCGTCTTCGTTAAACGTTTTCAACGCGACGGCGTTGATTTTGACCCGCAGACCAGTGGCCAGCGCAGCATCCACTCCGCGTAGTACCTGCGGTAATCGGCCCCAGCGGGTGATGGCGGCAAACTTGTCCTCGTCCAGGGTGTCCAGCGACACGTTCACCCGATGCACCCCCGCGGCGGCCAGCACGGCAGCGTATTTTTCCAGTTGCGAGCCATTGGTTGTCAGGGTCAGTTCTTTCAACGTGCCGCTTTCCAAATGCCGGGTCATGGACTGGAAAAAGGTCATGATATCGCGCCGAACCAATGGTTCCCCACCCGTGATCCGCAGCTTTTGCACACCCAGTTCGACAAAGGCCGAACACATGCGATCCAGCTCTTCCAGCGTCAACAGCTCTTTTCTGGGCAGGAAAGTCATGCTTTCCGACATGCAATAGACGCAGCGGAAATTGCACCGGTCGGTCACCGAGACCCGAAGATAGGTGATGGGGCGCGCAAAGGGATCGATAAGCGGGGCTGTCATGGCTGTATTGATAATGCTACGCCTGACCAGCGACAAGGGGCAGAAGGTAATTGCCTTGCGTCAGATCGTTGAGATCTTGCCCGATATGGGGGCCGCGATCCTCCCGTGACTGGCTGTGCCGAGATGCGGTTGCCGAACGGCAACCCGTTTGCCCGCCACCCCGAAGCCGGGGAAGGCATCGGTGAATCGCTGCGTGCTACCTCAGCCCCAGGCCAGGTGGTTGAGGCTTTGGACACGACACGGACCGAAGAGAAAAGTGGTCGCACAGTCGGCGGGCGGTGGCCCCGATTGGGTGAGACTGTGGCGGTACCCGGTTTCTGGTCCGAAACACGAGCTGGCCACGACAGAGGGGGAAGGGGGCACTGTCTACCCCGAAACCGGGGCCAGGGCGATCATAATCCTGATCCCGCTGAATGTGCCGGAAACCGTTGAGCAGCTGATTGTTGCTGGCCGCGATGCAGGTTCTGAAGGCACCTTTGACCGGTTTTTGCCGACAGGTCAGGACGGAAGGTATTTTTTATGCCTCGCGTCAGGCAAAGGGTTTCATGAACGCACCATGTTCCTGCAGGAAACGGGCAACCCGCTCTGGGTCCTGCTTGCTCAGATCGCGTAGCCACCAGGCGACGCTGTTCCGGACGCCGGGTCCACATCTGGTCCGACCCCATCCAGCCCTGAACCGTGTCCAGGCGGGCGGGACCGGCCACCAGCCGTTTTTGTCTGGCCATACAGACGTGATCGGTAATGTTCCAACTGTCTGATTCGGGTACCCAGCCCACGATCAGATCCCAAACTCCGTCATCCAGGCGAATGCGGCCCTGGGTCAAAAGCCTGCCCGCCGCAATGCGTGGCTCAAAGATATCTGTTTGCTACAACGCATCGGCAATCCTGATCCGCTGTGGAACGCTGAGCGTCCGATGCCAGGTTTTGATCAGGTCGTTGACGGCGGGGTTCAGGATGCCCGGAACCTGGCGCGTCTGTTTGTGATAGGCGGCCCCATCCCCGGCGCGCAATCAGGGTCGCCAGCGCAAATAGCATGGCCCTTGGCTGCATCAGGTGTCATCGTCCAGAATACCGGTTTTGAACCCGTCTATCGTGGATTGGTTCCGGTTGTGCCAGTAGGTGGCTATTCTCTCGTCACCTTGGTTTTCGGACCATTTCCGCAGCACGCCCCGTTCGCGTACAAAATCGTAAAACGGCACGGCATAGCCGCAGGATGTCTGCAACATCTCGACCGTGACATCGTAGATTTGGCGAGCACCGGGGTCGGGCGGAAAATAATCGTTGAAAACCGCAAAGCCGTCGTCCCGGGGATGCAGTGTTTTCGCAGTGCCATAGGCGCGTATGATCATCGGTTGCTGTTCAAACCCGCACCACATAAGCGTGATCCGGTTGATTGCCCGCAAATGACCGGCGGTTTCATTGCCGCTGCCCGTCAGATTGCGCCATATCAACCTGTTCGGCCCCAGAACGCGCAGGCTGTCCATACCTTTGGGCGACAGGTTGACCCGCCCGATTGGGGCGGCGGTCGCCACGAAAAACAGGTGCTGTGCTTCGATGAATTTCTGATGCGCATTCGAGATGTGGGCGAATTGGGTTGCCATTATTCCACCGTCACTGATTTGGCTAGATTGCGGGGTTGATCCACGTCCGTGCCCCTGGCCACCGCCGTGTGATAGGCCAGCAATTGCACCGGTATGGCATAAAGGATTGGTGCCAGGTTCGGGTAAATGGTCGGCATGCGGATCGTGGACCACACCCCGTCTGGCGCTGCTTTGATTCCAGCCTCGTCCGAGATAAGAATGACCTTGCCTTTACGTGCCATGACTTCCTGCATGTTGGACACGATTTTGCCGAACAGCTCGTCGCGCGGTGCCATTACAACCACGGGCATATGTTTGTCGACCAGCGCGATAGGCCCATGTTTCAATTCACCCGAGGCGTAAGCCTCTGCGTGGATATAGCTGGTTTCCTTGAGCTTCAGCGCACCTTCATGTGCCAGCGGGTATATCCGGCCCCGGCCCAGGAACAGGACATCACGCGCCTGGGACAGGCGCTGGGCGGCTTTGCGTATAGTATCACCCTGAGCCAATGCCGTGTTGATCGTGGACGGCAATGCGCGCAGGGCCTGGATATGCTCAGCCATGTCCGCATCCGGCATCCGGCCCCGGTCACGCGCGGCCTTGAGCGCGAGCATCAGCAGAATACTTAACTGGCACGTAAAGGCTTTGGTCGAAGCTACCCCAATTTCGATCCCGGCATGGATAGGCAAGACCAGATCGCTTTCCCGTGCAATCGAGCTTTCCGCTACGTTGACAACGGACACGATTCGATCAGCCTTGCCCGCGCAATAACGCAATGCTGCCAGCGTGTCCGCGGTTTCCCCCGATTGGCTTACAAACAACGCCACGTTCCCCGGCGGAATGGGCGGTTGACGATAGCGAAACTCCGATGCAACATCGACCTCAACCGGCAGTCCAGCGATTTGTTCAAACCAGTATTTAGCCGTCAGACAGGCAAAAAACGCGGTACCACAGGCAACCATTATCACCCGGTTGACCATGTTAAAGGCCATTTCGGCCCCCGGTAGCACGATGTCGGTTTTGCCGTCGGGCAAATAGTGCCGGATCGCGTCGCTTAGAACGCCGGGCTGTTCAGCGATTTCTTTGGACATAAAGTGTTTATGTCCGGCCTTATCGCTAGGTCACCTTCTTTCAAATATGTGATCCGGCTGGACAGCGGTGCCAGTGCTATGGCGTCCGAGCCCACAAACATCTCGCCGTCACCATATCCGATGGCCAGTGGTGACCCTTTGCGGGCCGCAACGATCAGGTCTTCCTCGCCATCAAACAGAAATGCCACCGCAAAGGTGCCTTTAAGCTTGTCGAGTGCGCGAAATGCCGCCGTGACCGGATCGGTGCCATCGGCCATATGTACTTGGGCAAAAAGGGCGATGGTTTCGGTGTCGGTGTCGGTTTGAAAGGCGACGCCACGTTCGGTCAATTCAGTCTGCAATTCGCGAAAGTTTTCGATGATCCCGTTATGGACCACCGCAACCGGCCCGGCCCTGTGCGGGTGGGCGTTGATGATGCTGGGTGCACCGTGCGTGGCCCACCGGGTATGGCCGATACCCGACTTTCCGGCCAGCGGATCATGTACCAGCAGGTCCGACAGATTGGCCAGTTTTCCGACCGCGCGCCGCCGGTCCAGCTGACCGTTATTGACGGTTGCGATTCCTGCACTGTCATAGCCGCGATATTCCAGCCGCTTCAGTGCCTCGACCAAAATCGGGGCAACCTCGTGATCGCCCAGTACCCCAACAATGCCGCACATCAGCCGATACCCCTATTCCGCTTGGCCTTGCGCGTGCAACGGGCATCAGTTTGTACGCGTTTGCACGCGAAACCGATCCGCCCGGTTCACGTTCCAGAACATATTTAATCTACTCCATTTCATTAATTAGGTTTTTTATTTGCAGATTCCATTGCTCGCGGCAGATATATCCAGGATATTATAAAGATGAAACAACGTTTTACTCTTTATAAAGGTTATTATCTTACTGAATTTTACTCAGATTAAATAGGTAAAATATGTAAGAAATGATTTGAATCATTCCAAAGCAGCACTGCAAGGATAGATCAAGGCCCTAAAACGCCGCAACACGGCTTTGTTGCAAAAATCGGGATAGTACAGGACGTCTTCGTTCCCCCGCCATCTCCCCGGACGGAGTTATTCTACGGCCTCTGTGACAGGTATGCCAGTACTGACCCGATGTCATGACCGGCAGGAAATCCAGTCGGGCAACTCTGGCAGCATGGGCGCATCACCAACCTTCGACTGCCCGGACCGCCAGCGTTTCTGCGTCAATCCCGACGTTGTATCCTCTGCCGGATGCGGCAATAATGCTTGCGAGCATTCCATTCGCCTTCACCCCCGGCCTTGATGATGCGTCGAGCGGGGTTCCGTCGCGATATGGCAAGTTCACACCAGGTGCCGGTCGGCGGTTGGCCAGGGTATGAAATCCGGCACCGCCGGTCCGTCTCAGCCAATCAGCCGTAAAAGGCGTCACGAAGCCCGTGGTTTGCCCGACAGGACGTGCAGCACCGGCACGTCTGGCAATCACGGCGATGCTGAACCGTTGTTGGCACCCGCGCTTGCCTATCCGGATCATCCCGGGATCGAAACCGGATCGATAAAGCTCCGTGCCGCCTTGGGCTGTCACTGCAGGACGACCGGTTCGTGGTTGCGTACTTTGTGAGCACCCAACCACTCATGCCTCTCAGTTCCCAAGATGGATTGAAACAGTGAACCCTTCACAGCATTTGAGTAACAATCGTAACATATATACCATCGTTTTTGTAAGCTTTCTCTAAAAAATTCTTATTTGTAGTATTTTCCAAAAAATTAAGATATTAATCAATAAATTCTGTAAGTTGCTTTTTGAGTGATTCTAATTTAAAAACAACATCACCACCTGGGTTTTGGTACCGCTGCATAAGCGATGCCTCCTGCTGATTTCTGCTTCAGTTGTTCTTTCAACATTCTCCTTGTACAACTGAATCATGGAAGATTAGCCTGAGCTTTTTTTATTTCTGGTATCCTTTTTTGAAAAGGCCAGCTTGTTCCCCCAACGTTTTCCCCCGATGTGCTTGCTGGACACTGGAGTTGCGGAAGAGGGTTTTTCAGAATCTTGCTTCTTCAGGGTTGCTTTTCCTTAGGCTCCTTTGGCATATCCATCAGCTTGTGCGCGCGTCCTGGCTTGACTTCCTGTTTCACCCGGCTGATTGCCAGGGTGCCACTCTTGACATCCGATGTGATGACCGAGCCGGCCGCGGTCATCGCCTCATTTCCAACAGAAACGGGAGCCACCAGCATGGTGTTGGATCCGATAAAGGCACGCGTGCCGATCATGGTTCGGTGCTTGCACACACCGTCATAGTTACAGGTGATCGTGCCTGCACCGATGTTGGTGGCCGCCCCGATAGAAGCGTCGCCGACATAGCTGAGGTGATTGACCTTGGTATCTTTACCAACTGTGGTATTTTTGATTTCGACAAAATTGCCGATTCGCGTGTTTTCAGCCAGTTCAGTGCCGGGGCGCAGCCGGGCATAGGGTCCGACAACGGCACCACGACTGACATAACAGCCTTCGAGATAAGAAAAGGCGCGGATATGCACACCAGTTTCAATCGTGACACCGGGGCCAAAGACTACGTGCGGCTCAATCACTGTATCCCGACCAATTACTGTATCCTTAGCCAGATAGACGGTTTCCGGTGCCATCAAGGTGACACCCATATTTAACAGCGCGGCGCGCTCCCGAGATTGGAAGATTGCATTCGCCCGGGCCAGTTCCGCCTGCGAATTAATGCCTAGCGTTTCCGATTCGGGACACTCGACAACTGCGGCACGCAAGCCACGGGCGCGGGCTAGCCCAATGATATCCGTCAGATAGTATTCGCCTGCCGCATTGTCATTTCCGATCTCGCGGATCAGATTGAACATCAACCTAGTGTCACAGGCCAAGAGGCCCGAGTTACACAAGGTGATGGCGCGTTCCTCTTCTGTGGCATCCCTGTATTCCACAATCCGTTCCAGGTTGCCGTTTTTAACGACTAACCGGCCATAGCGCGCGGGGTCCGCCGCACGAAAACCCAGAATGACAACATCGGCCATTCTCCGGGCCGCGATCATGCGTTGCAGGGTTTCGGCACTGACAAAAGGCGTGTCGCCAAACAGTACGATGGCATCGCCGTCAAAATCCGTCAGTGCGGTGCGTGCCTGGTCAACCGCATGGGCGGTGCCTAATTGTTCCTCTTGCGGTGCGCACCCTGTCTGCCCCAAATCCCGCCACGATCACGGTGCGTTCCGGATTCAGCGCAGCACCGGTAGCCATCGTATGGGCAAGCATCGGGGTTTGGGCAATCAGGTGCAGGACCTTGGGCAGGTCCGAATTCATCCGTGTGCCTTTGCCTGCGGCCAGGATTATCAATGCGGTGCCCATGCGGAATTCTCTTTTGCCCTTTTGGCATCCCCATTTTATCCGCAACGACAGGTGGCACAAGCGGTGATGGCATCAAACATGGTTGCGGATTGCAATAAAGGTGCGCGAAAATATGCCAATATGGGAAAAGGGGCGGGTATGCGAACGGTTATTTTCGATCTAGACGGGACCCTGGCGGATACATCGGGCGATTTGCTGGTGGCGGCTAACCAATGTTTTCGCGATATGGGGCATGGAGATGTCCTGACCCCAAATGTGGATGCGGGTATTGCCCTGCGCGGCGGGCGCATGATGCTGCGGCATGGCCTGGAACGTGTAGGAAGGTCGGACGAAGCGCTGATAGACCGGTATTATCCGATTTTGCTGGATGTTTATGAGCAAGCCATTGATGCGCATACGGTACTTTATCCCGGTGCGATGGCGGCAGTGGCCGATTTGGCATCCGCCGGGTACCGGGTGGGCATCTGTACTAACAAACCCGAACGGCTGGCCGATCTGCTCTTGACGCGTCTGGGCGTGCGCGATGCCTTTGCCGGGCTGGTCGGTGCCGACACGTTGCCGGTGCGCAAACCGGACCCGGCCCCGTTGCAAGAGGCGGTGCGTCGTTGCGGGGGGAATCCCGCGCAGTGCGTACTTATTGGTGACAGCGCTACGGACCGCGATACCGCCCAAGCGGCAGGTGTGCCATGCATCCTGGTCGCCTTTGGCCCTTCTGGCGGGGATATGGCCGCCCTTGAGCCAGAGGCGCTGTTAGAAAGTTTTACCGACTTGCCGGGCTTGGTACCTCAGCTGATCGGCGCGAACAGCTGATCGGTCAAGGGTTGCAGCCCGGTTTTTGGCATTTCATGCAGTGCCGTCTCGATCCGTGTGGCGCGCTCTGCCCCCAGAACAGGCTCGGCCAGATCATGGAACTTTGCGCGCAGCTCTGCCTCGGTCGCGGGTTTGCGATGGTCCCATTTCGGGTTCAGATATTCGCCCACCAGCCGTTCACCCGAGTTCAGCACCAAAGTCACACGTGCTAGGCGTTCTGCCGGAAACCGTGCATTCGCGATCTGCGTTTCGGTCATTTTAAACCCTTCGGACAGGCGCAGGATTTCGGGATCGCCAAGTGCGCCATCGGCAATATCCCCGGGCGCAACCCGGCCCCGCACCATGGCAACGGCGGCAGGGAAAGAGGTGGAATATTGCGCCTCCTCGGTATTACGCGGGCGGCTGGTGGCCAGGCGTACCGCCTCGTGAAACGTATCGACCGCGATGTGATCGACCTGATCGCTGGTCAGGCCATACGTGGCGCGGAGGTTTAGCACGCCATCAACCCCAGCGTGGGCCCAGCGGCAGACCGGATAGGGTTTGAAATATTGTTCCAGGATCAGCCATCGGTTGCCCAGATCGGACCAATATTCCGGCGCATCCTCGACTGTAATGGCGGGCGCGCCGGTAAAGCCTTTGGCTGCCAGCAGTGCCGCGGACACCCCGGCCATTGTTCCCCAGCCTGATCCGTCTTTCAGCATTGTGGGGTGATCAATACAGCGCATCATCTGGCTGCGCGGGCCGTGGTATTCCGCAATCCCCAACGCGTGGCGCGTTGTTTCAATATCATAGCCCAGCATCCGGGCCATTGCCGCCGCCGCGACCACCGCACCCCAACTGCCCGAGCTATGATAATCAGCCACGGTGCTATGCTGGGCTACTGCCACGCGGGAACCGAATTCATAGCCCATCGCAACGGTTGCCATAAAGGCTGCCCCATCCGTATTAGCATCAGGCACGGCAGCCAATATAGCGGGCAACAGCACGCATCCCACATGGCCTTTGCTCGGGTTGTACCCGTCATGACCGTCCAGCGCGTCGATCATCATGCCAGTGGCCAGTGCCACGCCAACCGGGCTGGCCTTGCGGCCATCAAACAGCATTGGTGCTGTACCCCCGAACATTTCGACCACATGATCGCGGATGATCCGGCTCAGCTCGGTGCCATGGCCACCGGCGGCCACACCGAGCAGGTCGAGAACGCCTAGTTCCGCCTGCAGTCGCACCTGTGGCGGAAGATTGTGCCAGTCATAGGCATGAATGAAATCCAAAGGTCGCATGGATTACATCCTAGGCATCATCCGCCTGCATGATTCTAATCTATTTGCGACCTTACGCAGCTTGACCCGGACAGATTCTTCGGCCCACAATAATAAGCATGACAGAAAAATTCACCGGCAATTTTACCCAACAAGAGCCCATCCCCGAAGCGGGCATTGCCGCCGCACTGGCTGTTTTACGGCATGGGCGGCTGCATCGCTATAACGTGGCCGAGGGGGAGCTGGGTGAAACCGCCCTGCTGGAACAGGAATTCGCAGCAGAGACGGGCGCGAAATATGCGCTGGCCGTGGCATCGGGTGGTTATGCGATGACCACCGCGTTGCGTGCTGTGGGCGTGTGTCCTGGCGATAGGGTGCTGTCGAATGCCTTTACCCTGGCCCCCGTTCCGGGCGCGATTGCCGCGGTGGGGGCACAGCCGGTATTTGTTGGTGTGACAGAGGCGCTGACCATCGATCTGGACGATCTGGCCGCCAAGGCGGATCAGGCGGATGTCCTGCTGCTTAGCCATATGCGCGGGCATATCTGTGACATGGACCAGTTGATGGAGATCTGTGATGCGTCGGATGTCACAGTGATCGAGGATTGCGCCCATACTATGGGTGCCGCTTGGCGCGGGGTGCCTTCGGGACGACATGGGGTGATCGGCTGTTATTCCTGCCAAACCTATAAACATTTGAATTCCGGCGAAGGCGGCTTTTTGGTTACCGATGACGAAATGATTGCCGCACGGACGATCATGCTGTCGGGTTCCTATATGCTCTATGAACGGCACCTTGCCGTGCCTGAACCAAATGTGTTCGAGGCGATCAAATATGAAATGCCGAACATTTCGGGACGGATGGACAATTTGCGTGCGGCGATCCTGCGCCCGCAACTGGCGATTCTGGCGGCTCGGGTCGGGCGCTGGAACGAACGGTACCGCATGATCGAAAACGGGCTGCGCGGCACGCCGGGTTTGCAGGTAATCGACCGGCCCGAGGAGGAGCTGTATGTCGGGTCGTCTTTTCAGTTTTTGCTGCTGGATTGGGCGGGAGACCGCATTCGCGAGGTGGTCCGTCGCTGTGGCGCGCGTGGTGTTGAGATGAAATGGTTTGGGGCACCGGAACCGGCCGCGTTCACGTCCAGATATGACAGCTGGCGCTATGCCTCGTCCCAGCCGATGCCGGTCTCGGACCGGATCCTGCATGGGATTGTGGATATGCGGATACCGTTGACCTTCTCCCTGGACGACTGCGCCCTGATCGCGCGGGTCATCCGGGCCGAGGTTGGAGCCGTTTGCCGATCATAGAGTCGCAAAGCGCGACCGATTCGCTCTGCGTTTCCACTTTATCCGATCCAAAATCCACGTGTGGCACAATTTGCCCGCTCGCTTCAGCACAAATTCGGTCAAAACCCGGCTTTGTTGTGCAAATCCCGCCAAGGGCGGGTTGTTTGCATCCGGTGTTATGACCGGAAGCCATGCCATGCTCACGATTGTGCCCTCGCAAGGCACAGGACCACGAACCGGCGGGCTTGTGCCATCGCGCCCAAGGAAGCGCGAACCGCTTTCGATTCGGGTCTACACGGAGAGGATCCGTAGGCTCCGTTGACCGTCAGGTGTGGCCGACCGTGCCGCATTGCGGAACCTGCTTTCCCACTCCGCGGAGACTTACTGGATTGCATGAGGGCCTACATCTTTTATGTGAGGGGTGCGGGTTGGGATTGCAAATCAGATCAGTTCGAGAATGTTGGCCTTTGATCGGAGCTTGGCTTGGCAAGCCGCAGGGCGTGATCCGAATTCCTCGGCCCTGGAAGGGTACGGAATGCGCACCGATTTGCCGCTCACCGGGGGTCGCAAGCACATCAGGTATTTCGTGTCCAGTATTTGCAAAAACCGCTTGCGCATGAAAAATGTCCAACTGCCCGTTAGCGTCAATAAGCTTGTACAGCATCATTGCCAACGATCTGCCGTCAGAAAATGAAGCGGAAACATGGCGTTCCGGTAATAAAGATGAGTTAGATATTCTTCCCCTGAAACTAAGGAAATTCAAAATAGCTCAGCGGTTCTGTAGCGTTCAAACATGAAAGAGGATTTATTCTTCCTATTGGAGCGCAATATATAAAAATCTGAATAATTAATTTGTTCAATGCAAGATTAGTTTTTCACATATAAGTTTAATTTTTGGCACGTTTTTCTGACTCTGCTAATCATAATGTAAACAATCATAATGTAAATCGTGTATTGTGCGTGCAAACCTTTCGGTATCTGCACTGGAAGATGCACTTAATGCAATCGAAACAACAAAGGCGGTAATGGAGAGGAAATTTTTCATTGTGTGCTCCTGTAAAAAGCTTGTGTTGGACGGCTTATGATTAAGCCATTTTGGTTATCTCAGGGCCTGTTGCAGGCCCTGAAACGTGATTTGATGTTTCTTTACGGGCCATATGGCATTAAAAGAAACTGTGATTGCCAATAATCGCCTTTCATCAATACTGGATTGCGGCAATCTGTTTTGTTTGGTTCTAACGCAAACTGCGTCTGCTTGGATGTCCTGTTTAAATTCCTTCGTGTGTATCCTGCGAGCTTCCACTGGTTGAGAATGTCGACGAAAGCCAAAACTCCCCGACACACCAGGACAACGGCTTTTGCGATCTTCATGAGCACCACTATCATCGAGATCAGTTCAGAAATCTATATTGTTCCTCCATTTATTAGTCAATCTTGGAATGCAGACCCGACAGCTGCGCTTAAGTGACTGTCGGGGTCCAAGCTCTACATTATGAGCCGGGATTCACCGAAGGGCAACCAATAAAATGGCGTCCAATCGGTTTTTGCGCTGCGGGCTTGGCGGTGTTTGGCCCGCCGTATCGGCTAAGCAGCTGTGCGGACAACCGGCCACGCCCTGCCCCTGTCAAAACATCCACACAACCCCCGGCTGTCCGCTGGTGTCAGAGGCACGAGCTCGAAATCATCCACCGTCAGCGCGCTGGCATCGTAGTCCAGAAGCGTGACGATGGAATCCTTGCCCCATGTGATTACGAAGTCGTCACCGCTCTGTGTAATGTTCACGTCGTCGAACGTTTTCTTGCCTGAATAAGAACCATAGAACGTATCTCCGTCGCCACGCAGTACGATGATGTCCCCATCCTCGAAATCCCGAACCGTGTCGTGGCCCGAGTCTAGGACCGAGGCTCGTTCAATTTTTCCGAAGACGAAGGTATCCGCGCCCGCGCCGCCCCAGAACATGTCGTCGCCCGGGTCACCGATGAGCAAGTCGTCGCTCAGGTCGACTTTGACACTTTAATCTGTTCTATACACGCAGGGATGTTGCGGGTGAGGGGCGATGCAGATTGCCTCGGCCGGTGTTGACCGATCCTGCGGGAATGCCTTAAATCAACATCCGTTCAATAAATTGGGAGGGCTGTGATGTTCAACGCGACAATGCAATTCGATCTTGGGGAAGAAGCGAATGCGCTGCGCGGTATGGTACATCGCTGGGCGCAGGGGCGCGTGGCCCCCATAGCACAAGAGATTGATCAGTCGAACGCTTTTCCGTCTGAGCTTTGGGCCGAAATGGGTAAACTTGGCCTTCTGGGCATCACCGTGGAAGAGGAATATGGCGGTGCTGGCATGTCCTATCTGGCGCATACGGTTGCGGTCGAGGAGATTGCCCGTGCTTCGGCTTCGGTTTCGCTTTCATACGGTGCGCATTCAAACCTTTGCGTGAACCAGATCCGCCTGAACGGCACGGAGACGCAAAAGCGGAAGTATCTGCCTGACCTTGTCTCGGGGGAGCATGTCGGTGCTTTGGCGATGTCTGAGGCTGGGGCCGGTTCGGACGTGGTATCGATGAAGCTGCGTGCTGAAAGGCGAAACGATCACTACCGTCTGAATGGGACGAAATACTGGATCACTAACGGGCCGGATGCGGACACGTTGGTGGTTTACGCCAAAACCGATCCGGAGGCGGGATCCAAGGGGATCACTGCGTTTCTGATCGAAAAGGCGATGACCGGATTTTCTACTTCGCCGCATTTTGACAAGCTGGGCATGCGCGGGTCGAACACGGCCGAGCTGATTTTCGACGACGTTGAGGCACCGGTCGAAAACGTGCTTGGCGAGGCAGGGCAAGGCATTCAGGTGCTGATGTCAGGGCTGGATTATGAGCGGGTGGTGCTCTCGGGGATTGGAATCGGGATCATGGCGGCCTGTATGGATATAATCATACCGTATCTGGCCGAGCGAGAGCAGTTCGGTCAGCCAATTGGAAATTTCCAATTAATGCAGGGCAAGATTGCTGACATGTACACGGCGATGAATTCGGCTAGGGCCTATGTATATGATGTCGCCCGCGCCTGTGATCGGGGTGATGTGACCCGGCGGGATGCGGCGGCGTGCTGCCTGTACGCCAGTGAGCAGGCGATGGTGCAGGCGCATCAGGCGGTCCAAGCAATGGGTGGGGCCGGGTTCCTGTCGGACAGCCCGGTTAGCCGGATCTTCCGCGACGCAAAGCTGATGGAGATCGGTGCGGGTACATCCGAAATTCGCCGGATGCTGATCGGGCGGGAATTGATGGCGGCACTAGCGTAAGGTGCCTGTGTGATGGTGAGGCGGTAAATGGCTAGCGCGGAAATAGGAAAATGGAGGATTTGACCCTCGACGCTAACGTGTCGGAAACCGCAAAGGTTGTGCTGCTGGATCAATCACACGAAAAGGAGCAAGCCGTGCTCGACCGCAAGAAACGGGCGGCGTTGACGCCCCCTTATGTTGGTTTTGACTGGAGCGATTATCATCGGGTTGAACTTTTTGTGTAAGGACCTGAAATCGACGACCTCGCAAAAGCGGGCAACCAAATAACTCCAATATGGTATCCTCGAACAAAGAATCGGAAAAATCTTATGCACTGAAAAACTGTACAGGGGTTTTGTTATTTATGACGACAGCTCGGTGGCTTGATGTGCTCAGTTTAGAGTATCTTACCTTGCAGGTGAAAACATTTAAAAATATCCCGTAATCAGCATCGAAAAACAACTTAAAAAAGAAAGTAAATTAGAAAAACTTGATAAACTAGAAGTAGGTTCGATAAAAATCTTGAACATCCACCAGAACCTTTGCATTAATGCAGTTGAAATTTAAATATTGGAAAATCTATTTATGACATAGGTTGTTATAGACATGACTGTGCAGTTTTATTTATGAATAATTTGGCGGATCTGGAACTACAGGAGGAAAAAGCCAATGAATGCAATGATGCACTGCGATGAGCAGCGTACGGTGACGTGTTGTACGTTTTTCAATTGTAAAGGATTGAAATTTTGTAAAGGCTTGAAAACCTTTGATGTACTCTGGCGGGCGTGGGCACAACGCCGCGCGAATGTAGTATTGAACTCTGATCTGTCGATTTGTGATGATCTGAGCTTGGGCCGGAGCTGACCCGTGCGGCGTCTGAATAAATACCCGGGGTTTACAGCCACCGGAGACTGGGATCTGCCAGAACGTCTGAACATGTATAACCGGGTGTTTTCGGACAAAGTGCCGGATCAAGTGGCGCTCCTGGATCTGACGTCAGTCGCCCGGAGTGCTGTGAGCTTTGGTTTGCTTCATCAGATGGTGGATCGGTGTGCTGCGGATCTGATCACTCGGGGCGTCAGGCGGGGCGACCGGGTGGGCGTTTTACGCGGGCAGGATGGCTGGTGCGCGGCGGCACATTTGGCGATTTGGAAGATCGGGGCTATTTCAGTACCGCTCTTCAAGCTCTTTAAGCGGGATGCGCTGGCCACGCGGGTGGGCGATGCAGACTTGACCTTCGTAGTCGCCGATGCGGAGGGGGCAGCATTGCTGGGCGATCTGGCGATATCTTTGCTGGCCGAGAATTTTGGCCACGCTGAGCCGGTGGAAACTGTGGACACCGGACCTGAAGACCCGGCGGTGTTGATCTACACCAGCGGTGCGACCGGCACGCCCAAGGGGGCCTTGCACGGTCACCGGGTGCTGACCGGGCATTTGCCCGGTGTGGTGATCAGCCATGATTATCTGGGCCAGCCCGGGGATTGTTTATGGACACCTGCCGATTGGGCCTGGATCGGTGGGCTGTTTGATGTGCTGATGTCGGGGCTGGCGCTGGGTGTGCCGGTGGTGGCCGCAAGGTTGCCCAAATTCACACCGGAGGCGGCGGTGGACGTGATCCGGCGGGGCGAGGTGCGTAATGTATTTTTCCCTCCAACTGCCTTGCGCATGTTAAGGGCGGCGAATGCGGCGATTCCGGGTTTGCGATCAGTCGCATCAGGTGGAGAGCCGTTGGGTGCCGAGATGCTGGCTTGGGGGCGGTGTGCCTTTGGTTTGGCTATCAACGAATTTTATGGGCAAACGGAATGCAACATGGTGGCATCCTCGTGCGGTGTGGATTTCCCCGCGCAACCGGGATGTATCGGCAAGGCGGTACCGGGGCATGATTTGGCGGTTTTGGACGAAGATGGTAAACGAACCGACGTCGAAGGCAACGTGGCGGTGCGGCGCGGGTCCGCATCGATG
>JACOMT010000055.1:2031-10821 GCA_014623385.1 Paracoccaceae bacterium | reverse complement strand
CTGGACCGCGTTTGGCGGTTTTTCGGGTTTTTCGACTGAAATGCGCATTTTCTCTGGACGGATCGCGAGGTGGCAGCGTTGACCGGCGGCGAAGTCCTGGTTGGAGATGGTCACAAGCGGTTCGGATCCCTCATCCCAAGCGATCAGATACCTGTCGTCTCGCATCGGGTTGGCTGTGCCCTCAATGATGTTCACATCCCCAATAAAGTCAGCCACGTAAACACTGTTGGGGAATTCATAGATCTCGTCCGGCGTTGCGACCTGCATTAGCCGGCCTTCGTCCATGACCGCCACCCGCGAGGCCACGGTCATGGCTTCTTCCTGGTCATGGGTCACATACAGCGCGGTGAGGCCCAGCTTTTGCTGAATTTGACGGATCTCCTCGCGCACGTGACGCCGCAGTTTCGCGTCAAGGTTCGAAAGCGGCTCGTCCAGCAGCAGCACTTCGGGTTCCAGCACAATCGCGCGGGCAACGGCAACTCGCTGCTGCTGACCACCCGACAATTCGCTGGGCAGGCGCGCGCCAAAGCCCTCAAGCCCAACCATTTCAAGGAAATGTTCGGCTGTTTGCTGCGCCTCGGACTTTTTCATACCCTCAACCGTCAACCCATAAGCAGTATTTTCCACGACAGTCATATGCGGGAATAGCGCATAGGATTGGAACACCATCGACACGTTACGATAGGTGGCTGTCAGATGCGTTACATCCTTACCGCCGATGCTGATCGAGCCCGAGCTTGCCAGCTCAAGCCCGGCAAGCAGGCGCAAGGTTGTGGTTTTGCCACAGCCTGAGGGCCCAAGCAGGGTCACAAGTTCGCCCTCGCGGATGTCAAAGCTGGTAGGTTTCAAGGCTTCGACCGTGCCGTATAGCTTTTGGACCTTATCGAAAGATACTGAGATTTCTTGTTGTGTCATGTCATGTGTCTCCGACGATCAGGCGGCTGCTTTTTGTGCTTTGGCAAGACGATTTTGACGCCGCAGCTTGGTTGTTCCGATGATGGCTTGAAGGCCGAGTATGGCGACCAGCATGGTCACGATCAGCACGGTGCAATAGGCAATTGCCACACCGAAATCCCCGTTTTCAACCAAGCCGATGATGTAGGCGGTGGCCATGTTGTGCTCGGCGCTGACCAGGAAGATCACGGCAGAGACCGAAGTGATGGCGCGCACGAAACTATATGTGACCGCCGCAAGGATCGCCGGACCAACCAGCGGGATGATCACGCGACGCACGGTGGTTGCGCTGTTGGCCCCCAGCGTGATCGAGGCTTCGTCCAGGCTTTTGTCCAGCTGTGTCAATGCGGCCATACCACCGCGCACACCAACCGGCATATTGCGGAACATGAAGCAGATGATCAGGATCGCGCCGGTTCCGGTGAGCTCAATTGGCGGAACGTTGAAGGCCATGATGTAGCTGACCCCAATCACCGTACCAGGGATGGCAAAGCTGAGCATCGTTCCGAATTCGAACAAATCCCGGCCAATGAACCGCTGACGGACCAATAGGTAAGCGGTCAGCAATCCAACAATCGCTGTCAACGGAGCCGCCAAAGCAGAGATACGCAGAGTCGTGAAATAGGAATCCCATGCGGCACCGCCAAACCAAAGCCCGTGTTCCGTCCACTCGACGCCGAATGCGCTGATGTAGTGATTCAGAGTAAAGCTGTGGTTGATTCCCCACAGTGTTACGAAACCACCGAACACGATCATGCTATAGACGATAGCGGTGAAGATGGCCCAAGGCACGGCCGTGCAATAGCAAACCGCGGCCAGCGCCGGATTCATCGGTGCATGCGCACCGTTATCCGCCTTGCCGGTAACACTTGTGTAGTTCTTCTTACCCAACCACGCTCTTTGGGCGATAAATGCCGTCAATGTCAGGGACAAAAGCACCAGTGCCAGAACGGCTGCACCATTTGCGTCTTCCTGTGCACCAACGATGGCAAAAAAGATTTCGGTCGACAGCACGTTATAGCCGCTGCCCAGCACAAGCGGGTTACCGAAATCGGCGACACTTTCGATGAATCCGATCAGGAAGGCGTTGGCCAGACCTGGGCGCATCAGGGGGAAGGACACTTTTCGGAATGTCTCCCACCGGTTGGCGCGCAGCGTTTGCGAGGCTTCCTCGAGCGAAGGGCTTACGCCCTCGACCACACCGATTATGACCAGAAACGCGATAGGTGTGAAGGACAGCATCTGGGCCAGCCAGACACCAAAAAACCCATAAGCCCAACGGGATTTTGGGATGTCGAACCATTCATTCAGGAATTCGCTTACAAACCCCTGGCGTCCCAGGATCAGGATCAGCGCCAGACCAATCACGAAGGGCGGCGTGATGATGGGCAGAACCGTCAGGACACGCAGCAGTTTCTTGGCCTTAAAGTCCGTCCGCGTGGCGATAAGCGCAAAGGAAAGACCCAGCAAGGTCGTGCCGGTTGCGGTTGCCAGACCCAGCATGAACGAGTTGATGGCCGGACCACAGCTTCCTGCGCCGATAAAGCAATTCATGCTCCAGATTTTTGCCGAGAACAGACGCGAGAACATGTTTCCGAGGTCGAATTGACCTGCGTTGTCGAACAGCGCACGCAGCAGAATGTGCCCAACCGGGAAGAACACAAAGATACCGATAAGCGCTGCAATAACGACGATACCGCTAACGACGAACGCATCGCCCTGCCCCCGGCCCAGACCCGAGATGCCAATCGCGCTGAGCAGCAGAAAGGCCGACAACGTAACCAAAGCGCCCGCCCCGAAAGCCGCCTGCCGTCCGAGCGCACCGGTAATCTCTTCGGTGCCGGGTGCCCCGCCATAACCGAACATCCACCCTTGGGCGAGGGTAAAGAGTGCCCCAAATGCCGCCAGCGCGGTGACAGCGCGGGCCTGTTTGACACCCTCCATGCGGAAGATCGCATAGCTAAGGCCTAGAAGCGTAAAAACGACCGGGATAAACCAACTAGCCCCTGATTGCAGCAACAGAGCCAGGGCCGAATACGACCCGGGATCGCCGACGAATAGCCTCGCCATCCAATCAAAGGAAAATACCCCATCCGGCTGAGCATACCATGGCAGCAGAACCACCGCGATACACGCAATCCAGAACCAGAGCGCTATGGTTGAACGCTTCATGTCACGACCCTCTTAGGAAAAAGGGCACCGGCTTGGTGCACCGATGCTCTTTGGCTTGTTCCGGATTAGTTAGTGCCGACTTCTTCGTCCCAACGCACCAGCAGTTTGGTGCGGGTATCGGTCGAACCATAGGTCGCGAAATCATAATCGATCAGCTTGAGCGACGCGAAATCAGGAGCCTCTTTGGGCATCGCTGCGCCCGAGTTGGACGGAACCTGATAGTTCTTGACCTTGGCACCAATTTCCTGACCTTCGGCGGACAGTGCGAAATCGACCCATTTCTGGGCATTCTCAAGGTTCTTCGCGCCTTCGATGATCGAGACCGAGCCAACCTCGTAGCCTGTGCCTTCACAAGGCGATACGATCATGATCGGGAAGCCTTCGCCAGCCAGTTTGATCATGTCGTGCTGGAAGCCGATGGCGATACCTGCCTCGCCGCGTGCCACGTTCTTGCCCGGGGCCGAGCCCGACTTGGTGTAGCTGCTGATGTTATTGCCCAACGACGCCAGATATTTAAACGCTTCGTCTTCGCCCAGCAGTTGTGTCATGGTCGCAAGAACCGTGTAGGCAGTGCCCGAGCTGTGTGGGTTGGACATCTGAATTTCGTCCTCATAGGACGGGTCCAGCAGGTCCGACCAGCACGCTGGAGGCTCCAGCCCCTTTTCGGCGAAAATCTCGGTGTTGTAGCCAAAGCCAAGCGCACCGGCATAGATACCGGCAGTCCGGCCACCGGAGATGTCGTGCATGTTGCTGGCCCAGCCCAGCAGATTGCCCAGCTCGGGCGAATCGTACTGAGCCGACAGGCCCAGTTCTGCCGCTTGCAGATGCGGGTCACCGGTGCCGCCCCACCAAACGTCGATTTTCGGGTTGGACGCCTCGGCACGGACCTGCGCCAGAGTTTCCCCGGTGGATTTGCGCACTGCTTTTACGTCAATGCCGGTTTCGCGCTCAAATTCTGCAACCATCTTTTCGCACCAGTCCTGCTGTGTGCTGCAAACGAGGTTCAGCTGGCCATCCGCATATGCAGATCCGGCCATCATCGAGACTGCCATTGCGGCAGATGCGAGAAATTTATTCTTCATAGGTTTCTTCCTAGTCCTGTTGGGTTGGAACTTCACTTTTGTTTTGGAGATCGAATGGAGGTTCCACGCCCGAATCATAAGCGGCCCGTTTAGGATCGTTGAGCATTTTAATATTGCAAATATTTCAAATCTTACGCCGTATCTTCGTCATATGTGCGCTATTGCGACTGAACCCCACAAAAAGTTAGGATTTGAGGGAGCTTCAACCCGAGCTGCCCCTGATAGAAATGAAACAAACTTTTTGCTGTGGGCAACGAAAAACTATGCAGCACATAGCCATTCTCGATGATGATCCTGAAATCCGTGAAATGCTGGGAATCGGATTGCAGGAATTCGGGTTCGACTGCGTGTGTGCTGCAACCGTGCAAGAGCTGTCGGATCGTCTGGATTGGGATGCCGTGTCATTGCTGATCGTCGATATGCGGCTGGGTAACGTGAACGGGCTGGATGTCATCCGGGATATCTCTCAGCGGCTGGCTCTGCCGACGATCATGATCAGCGGGTATGGGGACAGCACTGATCGTACAATCGCTTTGGAAGTGGGTGCAGACGATTTTGTTGTGAAACCGTTTGACCTTCGCGAGTTGGTGGCCCGCATTCGAACGGTCCTGCGCCGTAGTCAGGCCAAGCCAACAGCCTTTCCAGCCGTCGCACACGCACCGGAACAGGCGGTTCCAGACCAGGCGGAAAAGATCGGAGATCTGTTCGTCGACCTGAAGAACCTGCGCATCTTGGATACCAGTGGTGGCGAGCTTGGCTTGACCAGCCTTGAGTTCCAGATTTTCGAGGTTCTCTATGAACGCAAAGGTCAGCCCATGTCGCGCAAGCAAATACTGGATGCGCTGAACATGGACAGTCAGGATTATGTGGATCGCAATGTCGATGTGTTGATCCTACGATTGCGCAAGAAAATCGAAAGCAACCCGAAACGCCCGCGTCTGATTCGGACGGTTAGGAATATCGGGTATGTTCTGAGTGATGGTCACGATGGTGACAGCCCATGACGGCGCGCCTGTTTCGACCCTTGGCCCTGCGCAGCATTCGGTCTCGTCTGCTGGTCGCCATTTCGGCGTTTCTTCTTGCTGTTCTGGTCTCGGGCGTGGTGCCGATGATCGGGTTGCGCGTGCTGGACGGCGCGCTCAGCCGTCAATACAGCCTGACCCGAGAACAGCTGCAATCCACCGTCGATCTGTCCAATGCGTTTCTACACCTGTCCTCGCGCGCGCCGTTTTTGGTCTCTAACGTTCAGCCGCCGCTCAGGAAACTGCACGCAAGAACGCTGAATCAGGATCTGGATTCGCTTGCCGCCCGTATCAATAGCCTGTGTCCGACGGAAGAGGATTGCCCAAACGGTGCCCAATTGCGATCCGAATTCGACAAACTACGGTTCGAGTTTGCGTTTCTGGTGTCCATCGCAGACCGGAACAGCGAAGTTCGCGACCGGATTCGGGCGCAAGTTCAGGCCATAAACGACCGCCTGTCGCGGCTGATGGCGGACCCGGCCGTTTCAAACTATCCAAGCCAGATTTCCCGTCTTCGGCGGATTGACGATCTGATCGACAGCTTTGTCGTGACCGACAGTCTGTTTCACGCAGGCGAGTTGCGTAGGGAAACGGAACGCCTGCTGCACGACATGCGCAACGAGCTACACTCGGTCTCGGTGCATCAGACCCTTGATTGGGTACATGGAGAGCTTAAGGGCAATGAAAGCCTGTTCGCATCGGCGCAGCAGCAATTGCTGCGGGAACAAGAAGAACAGCGGGTTCTGCGGGATATTGGCGACAGTTCAAATCGCATCTCAGAGGCCATCGCCCAACATTTTTCCGAGCAGTTGCAAATCCTCGAGGATCGCGTGTCTGCGGCTCGGGACACAATCCGCAACGGGTTCAACCTGCTGATCGGGCTCTTGATCCTGTGCTGTGCCTTCGCTGCCGGTGTGGGACGCTATGTCTGGGTCCATGTCACCGGCGGGTTGAAACGTCTAAGCCAGGCGATGCGGAATCTGGCCGACAACAACACGCATGTCGACACCGCCACCCTGCCGTTTGGCGATGACGAGATCGGTGAAATGTCCGAAGCGTTCCAGGTGTTTTACGAAAACAAGCAGCTGATAGAAGAGTTGATCGAGCGTCTTCAGTCGCGATCCGCATTGATTGAATCGACCATCAAGGACATGCGAGACGGGTTTTTGCTGACAAGTCCTGACGGCGCAATCCTGTCGCATAACCCTCAGTTCTCTGAGCTCTTGCAGCTTGACGATGCGGTGGGCGAAGACACACGGATCGAGGACTGGTTGGCGACCTCAAAGCTTCCGGCAGACAAGGTGACCCCGCTGCTGGACAATCCCACGGCCGCGGTCATCGAAGATGCCGGGAAGTTCCTGCAAATCCGTCAAAGTCGGCTGCCCAACGGCCGGGTGCTTTGGATTATCAGCGATACAACCAGCGCCACCTTACTGAAAAAACGCCTAAAGCGCTTTCAGCGACTTGAGGACCTGGGCCTGATTGCCGGAGAGATTGCCCATGATGTGCGCAATATTCTGTCTGTTCTGGAAGGTTATCTGTCACTGCTTGAAAACGATCCGGATCTGACGCAGTCGCAACGGCGCAGTCTGCGCAAATCTCGCGCTGCCGTGGAGACCGGAACCGGCCTGACCCACCGGCTGCTGGCCTTCGCCCGCCGACAAGAGCTGCACAGCGCGGTGATTGATCTGAATGATCTGGTGTGTGAGATCGAAGATATTCTGGCCAGCGTTCTTGGCGACGGCTGCACGCTGACCATTGATCTGCCGCCCGATCCGATTTGCGCCAGACTGGACCCGGCCCAGATGGAAAGTGCGCTGATCAACCTGTGTACGAACGCCGCGCGCGCAATCGAGGGTGACGGTGCAGTTCACATCAACCTGTCGCATCAGGACGAAGACGTGGTGATCGAGGTCACCGATAACGGGTGCGGCATGGATCAAAACACGCTCGACCGGGCAATCGATCCGTTCTTCACATTGGATCGCTCTGGCAGCGGCACCGGTCTGGGCCTGTCGATGGTTTACGGGTTTGTTGAACAATCCGGCGGACAGCTGAAACTGACCTCTGAACCCGGGAAAGGCGCAACGGTGCGCATGACGTTCCGGAAAGCGCAGGCCTTGGATGATCTGCCACAGGGCATCGCAGATTTGAACGTTCTGATCGTGGACGACAACAAGGAAACGCTAGCGTATTTACACGCGGAATTCGCGGGCAAAGTCGCCACATGCCTCAACGCAGATACCCCTTGCAAGGTGCGCGATATCCTGGACCATTCGGAAGCACCGATAGATCTGATCCTGTGTGATCTGGATTTGGGCGACCGGCAAAGCGGATGGGATGTTCTGCGATACGCGCAGACCACCCTGCCCCATGCGCGCTTGTTCGCCATGTCCGGCGGAGAGCGGAACACCTACCCGCCGTCGGACCTGTCCCAGACCTGCCGCTTTTTCAGCAAGCCCGTGAATGTGCATGAAATCCTAAGAACCGTCGTAGCAGACTAATGGGTCCTGACCCTGGGCTCCATATTTGCGCGAAGCGCGGAGCTGCATGATCCCTGCAACCACAATCATCGCGCCGACGATCCATGTTGTCGACGCCAACACATCGCCAAACACCAGAAACCCGATCACCGCTGCCCAGACGATCTGAACATAATTGAGCGGTTGCAGGATCGTTGCCGGTGCCCAGGCAAAGGCAAAGACGATGCAAGTCTGTCCGATCATGTTGAACAGGCACAATCGCACGAAATTCCACGCATGAGCCTCATTGATGGGCGCGAAACTACCCCAACCGATGACCAATGGCAGGACAATCCCCGCAAGACAGGCAAAGAACAGCGATGTCATCACGCTGTCGTAAAACGACGTCATGCGTGCGGGTCAGAACAAGATACAGCGCGTAACACAAACGCAGCACCTATCGAACGCATCGCACCGCAGGGATTTATGTAGGACGACAGAAATAATGCCCAATGCGGCTGAAGGCGGCTGAAGGCGGCTGGAGGGCGGAAAACCGTGTGAAACAAGGGGTTTGGCGGGGGTGCTGTGACCGGTGCGCGGGCGGGATTAAAATGGGCCTTGCGACGGTGATTTGCCCAATCCCGGCCAAACGGGGGCGGTGATCGGGCGGAAAAGCCGATTTTAACCGGGGATTTCAGGTGCCGGAACGGTCGAGAAAACACGGGTGCCCAAGGGTCCAAGAGCCAATTTTTACCTGCGATTTCAGGGCCGGAATCCGCGATAAAATGCGGGCGACCAGGGGTTTCCGGGAAGGGGGATTAACCGCCATTGCAGGGGCGTTTAATGAGGCTTTACGGGGGCGTTAACGGGCCAGGGCGGGGTTGATTCGGGAGCGGGTGCGGATGTCTTCGTCAGTGGCACCCGGGTACCGGGCGAGGCGAGCCACTGGATTTCGATGCGCGTGTGTTCGGCCATGCCTGCCCTCTGTGCCCTGCGTTCAGCCTTTGCTGGAACCCTCTGACGGTTTACCCCAGTAGTCAGGGGGTTGCTCTATGCCGAGGAGGTCCCAGGGGGGTGTCCAGCCGTTGCCGTTGACAT
>JACOMT010000055.1:0-1881 GCA_014623385.1 Paracoccaceae bacterium | reverse complement strand
TCCGAGGCTTCATGCGATGGGGGGTGTTGCGTATCCGTCAACAGATCGCGCAGGTATTCGATGGCATCGGCGACAGGTGTCCTGCTTTCTGGACCTAGAATGCACGGGGGAAACAGATGGGGATTCAGTACGTCTTCGGATTCGCGCATCAATTGTTGAGCCATTGCACCAGTTGCCTAATGAGTTTTGCCATGCGGTCCTTGCCGAAGCGCGTCAGGTTTACTTGACTGCCTCCAACGATGACGTGAGCGTAATCGATGTATCCAGCCTGTGCAAGGGCGCTGGCGGTGGCGTGTCCGGTCAGGGTGAACATGGCGTCCCTGTCCATGCCGAGATTAACGGCTTCCCCATCGATAAGCAGAGCGGCGTATCGAAAGAGATCATCGGCAATCCTGGTCAGGCCAGGTTGCGGTGCGGATGCGCGGTAGAGTGAGCCGTCATGTCCCATGGCGATGACGCGCTCGAGGCCGGGCTAAGCACTTAGCACGATAAAGTCCTCTTTCGAAAAGCCGGATGAGGTCGGGTGATTATGCACGAGCCCGATGCTGCGAGATGCATCCCTCAGCACGGTTCACCCGCGGGTCCGCGGGGGTGGACATTACAGTCACCGACGGTAAGCTAATGGATGGCCCGATGCAGGTCATCTTGGCACAGATCGCGGATCATCTCGCCTTGGTGCGTCTATCATAGGCGAGACATGAGCGCGGGGGGCAGCATGCCCCGGTGCCTTTATGCAAGGCTATTTCTACGGCAAAGCATACACTGGGCGATGCTGTGGGAGAAATTTGCGGCCCGGCCCGGCGAGTGATCAACCTGTTTGCCGGGTGCGGGACCTTTCCGCTGCCTTTGGCGACATCCAGCACGGTGCATCCGATCAAAGGGGATAGCGAGATGGTTTTGGCACCCGCCTCCGATACGATACCATGCATAGGTGCCGGGACACAAGTCAATGCCGTAGCATAGAGTCATCGCCCATTTTTCCTGCAATCCTGTGACCTTTGCCTGGGATGCCGAAAAACTGGTCAATGCAGGCTATAGGTTGAATTGGCTGCAAGTGGTTAATCAAATTTCGCTGGTCCGCACATGTGGGGCTTGTGGCGTCGCTGACACTGGCCCGTATGGGCGGTGAGCGTACAACAACAGAAGGTGGATGTTCCGGGTAAAATTGACCGAATGGCTGGGAACACCCATAGTGGGCAATGCAATCACGATTTTGTAATCATTATCAACGGGGTTGCCTTTGGGCTTGAAACCTCGGACACGGCGAAGGCGTGGGCGGTAGGTGTTGCGTGCACTGCGTATTCTGCGGGTGTTGAGGGTGATTTCGGTGGCACCTCGGCTGCGGCGTGTGGTCGAGGGTTTCATCACGGCTCTACCCGGCATGGGCAGTGTGTTTTTGTTGATGGCAATCATTTTCTACATTGGTGCCGTGATGGCGACGAAGTTTTTTTCACACAGCTTTCCGGAATGGTTCGGCTCGCTCGGGCTGTCGGCTTATACCTTGTTTCAGATCATGACGCTGGAAAGCTGGTCGATGGGCATCGTCCGCCCGGTCATGGATCAGTATCCCTATGCTTGGATGTTCTTTGTTCCGTTCATCATGGTCACAACCTTTGCCGTCGTGAACCTGTTGGTTGGCCTGATCGTGAATTCAATGCAGGATGCCCATTCCCATGAAGGCGGCGAGCGCACGGATGCCTATCGGGATGAGGTGCTGTCGTGATCGGATGCCATCGAAAAACGGCTAACAGATGCTTCAAATGACAAAAGGTGGTTTTAACTGGCGGTGATCGTCGATTAAAAGACCTTCAAAAATAGATGATCAGGGGTACAGCATTAGTGGACCGCCGTGCATTTGGAATTGGGGTTGGTGCTGTTTCC
>JACOMT010000054.1 GCA_014623385.1 Paracoccaceae bacterium | reverse complement strand
CCGCCGCTTTCGGATTGCGCAATGCCTATGCCACGATGAAGTGCCGCCCGATAGTTCGGGCTGGCCAAAACAAGACGCCCAACTGGCGATGGCGGTGATCGAACAGAACCTGCGTGGTACCGCAAACAGGATCACCCTCAACCGTCAAACACCGGCAATCGCATAACCAGACCACCTAAACCGCCTTGCCCGATGTAAGGCCAGCGGGCCGGACAGAATGGCCAAATCAAAGCTTCCCCCGAAAATCATGCGGTCACGCAGAGGTCTTATACAACAAAGAGCATATCATGCACAACCCGACACCCGGTGCAACGCACCCCTTCCAACCTCTCATATCGACGTGATCGTCACCGTTCCCGTCGCATGCCCCAAAATGGACATAACGGCCTTTTTGCTGTGCGACGACGGCACAGTCCACAGCGACGACGACATGGTACTTCTTTAACCAAGCCAACGTCGCCAGAGGTGCCGTGTGCCTGACCGGTTCCGCAGGTGGCCGCACCATATTCGCTTGCCGCTGACGTCGGAACATCACACTGACCGGCACCCTGGACGCCGACACGTTTGCGGCCGTATCCGCACTGACCGTAATCGTTGATGGTGCTGGGCAAATGGCGGTTCCACCCGAGGGGTGGAACGAGAAAACGCTGATCATGGCCGAGATGTTCAAGCGCAACGGCGCGTGTGGAAGGCCTACAACGTCAGCCGGGGCTTTAACAGCGAATTAACCGCACTGGCCCACCCATTTCGGGATCAAGGTAGCTGGGAGACACCCTGCCACCGCAAGCTGCGCCCAGCCGTCCCGACAGAGGTGTCTCCCCCAACTCCTGCTCTGCTCCCTTAGAATCTCTTATAAAAACACCCATCAGCAATGCGTTGCTGATGGGTATTTCGCAAAATTACGAGATCGCCTCTCGCACAATCTCTCTCAGGGGCCTATGCCCCTCACGGGAGTACCGGTGCCCCTCATTAACAAAGAACACCTTTTCCTCCCGGGTACCCCGCGGCAAAGCACACAAGTGCCTCCGGATTGAGAGCGTCCTGCTCAACTGACTGTTAATCCGGCTCTCGTAGGCGGGATTTGTTTCTATGCCAATACGGGCGATAGTCGTATACAGTTCAGGCGGCCTGTTTTCACAATCCAAAACCTCTGTCAACCGAACTTGATCATCCAGGTTCTGAGCCGTAGACGGCTCTCTGTACCTGCGACCTGGCGCATAAAAGATGGTGTGAACCCTGCGGAGCCATTCCTTACGAACATTATCATTTTCCTTCTCCCACGCCGCATATCCTTCAGACGAAGAAGGAAGGGCATCGCAATGCCTCTCCGTGCGTGTCGCCGTTCCAAGAAAGTCACCCCGGGCTGACTCAAGGCTTGCTAACGCCCGCAAGCCCTGTCCTTTCAACCCAAAATCGCAATGAGCCTTGGAGTAGGCAACAAGTGCATTGGCGTTGCTTTCTTCACGAGGAACAGGGGTACTCGTTAATGTCTCTTGTACGGTGGTCTGACATCCTGCCAAGAGCAGAATCCCGCACGCAAGCGCGAGAATGTGTTTCATTGATCTGACGGACACGCCGGTCCCTCCTTTGTTAAGATCACGAGAAAGCAAGTATGCCTCTCTCTACATAGTGTATGCCATATATACTGGCTTATATGCAATCATACCGAATATCGTTGAAAACCATTCTGCTCAGCCTCATCGATATCCTGCCAGAGCGCGTCCTTGCGCTGAGCCTCACGTTCGGTAACGATGGTGAGGTCGACATTCTCCTCTTTTGCAAGAACGTGCACGAATTCGGCATCATAAACGCCAACAAGTGCCTCGGATTTGCCCAGCGTGCAATCAAGCAGCACCCGTTTGAGGGCGGAACGCGCTACTGTGCGGCCATGGAGCGCGTGCGCGCCCATTACGCGCCCGACTTTGGCGACGGGCTGCCGGTTATTTTGTGTTTTTGCGACCAATGGCAGCACGGACGACAAACCGGAAACCGCGCGGTTTCTACGCGAAAGCACCGCCGAACCGATGTTCTGGGAATTTATGGGCATCATCAAACCGGGCGCATTCGCAAACAGGTGGATGTCTTTCCTTGAAGAGCTCGACGACCTGGACGTTCGCGGGATCGAAAACGCGGATTTTTCAACGTGACCGAGACATCCAAGCCCACGCAGGAAAAGCTCTGCGACGGTGCTCTGGAAGAGTTCCCAGAATGGCTTGATGCGGTCCGCGCCAAAAGCATCCTGTGCCCATAAACTCAACAGCACTGACCATAGGGAAACGGTCCGCGCATCTTCCTCGATCCACACGAATTCGGAAAGCCCCCTGGTTGTCGCCGCTCCGGGGTTTTCTCGTGGTCTTCATGCGAGACAATCAGCTGTTCAGAAAGTCATCGATGTCGGATTCGCGCTTTTTCTGATTGTCTCGAGCCTGAGCGGCGTTCGCCTCACGGTGCCTCGCAGCTTTGCGTTCGGCGGTTTCTCCATTGATACGGTGCTCTTCTGCGCGCTGTTCCTGACGCTCTCGCGCACCGGATACAGCCCTCGAAACGCGCATTATCAGGTAGCCCAAACCGCCGAAATAGGCTATAAGGAACAGGATGTTGAACACCGGGACGTGCCGGTAATCCACGCCAACCTCTTTGATCGCGATCACGTTGGGAAACATTGAAAACAGCTGCAGGCGCCAGCCGTAGGACGTCAGCGCCACGGTAGCGTCGTTGCGCGCCGCGTTGGCGGCCACGGTTTGCAGGTCAGCACTGTTCAATTTGAGGTAAATCCAGTTGTCCTCATTGCGGTACACGCGTGGCTTGTCGTTGCGGGCCAAGGTGGTCTGAATTTGGTAGACGTCGGTGGTGGTGATTGTGCCGTCCTGGTTCTGAATGTCCACGCGCTTGATCTCAGTGTCCACGACCTTCACGACGTTGACACGCGGCAGAACATACGAAAAAACCAGACCGTGCACTAGGATCAGAACCAGTGCTTTGATGCCAGCAAGTTTCTTCCAGTTGAGTGCGCGCATGGGGTTCGAGATCCTGTGTTTGGATATCTTCTACAGTAAATTTGGCCATCTCCTCTTCTCGAAATGAAGAGGAATTTTAGAAAATTTGTTGCTTTATGAATTTCAAGTTTGTGGATTTGCACGTAGGGTGTTTACTGCTCTAAAAACTACTGTCTAATCTATATTTACGGAAAAGGAAACAGGAAGGGAAATTTTCTAAAGCAATACTGGGTGAATTGCCTGAAGACGGCGATGCTGTGCTAGCGAAAGAGCGCAAGATTAAGCTGGAGGTCTCTGAAAACTGCGCATTTTGTGCGGTGATCCGATTCGCTAGGTGTGGGTTTGTTGATGCGTGCATCTGGATTGTGTGATCTGACGAATCGCCGTTAGCCTTTGTCAGCGGCGGGCGAGCCGCTTGTAGCACTGGATGGCGCTGTCGGCCCCGAAAGCTTTTAACCCGTGCCAGATCAAGGCACCCGATTACAGGGGGTGCCCTCGTGGCGGAGTGACCGCTCAATTGGGCCTATCTGGGCCGTAGGGGGGGTCGGACTGGTGACCCGGTCCCCGAGCAAAAACCAATCCGACTCTGCTGTCCCGGAAGAGGTTGACCGTTCAAACAGCACCCCGCCGCGTTTGAGCCCACATCTGGGGATCAACCCCGCGAGCCGCGGCCACAGACCCACTGGCGGATGACAAAACAAAGGAACAAGCGAGGCCCGGGCGGGCGAACGCGCGTCCGGCATCCAATCCGACGATCCGCCCAGGCCAGAGGCGGAGGGCAAGACAGGCCGACGCGCCGAACAGTCAGGGATTCCCGGGTATTCCGTGGCCGGGGAACCGTATAGAATGAACGGGCCGCGGCCCATGTCCCTATCCCGGCCCGCACCCCAAGCGCGGGAACCGCATCCGAATTGATTGGGAAATAGCGTTCACCGGTACCGGATGTATCGAGCATCTAGAACCCACTCCGTCCGGGCACATCGCAACCCCGACCAGGGTCGGTACCGAGTTTCAGGTAGGGGTGCCCGTCGCTGGCGGTGCTGTCCGACATGTCTACCCTGACCGCAAAGGACCTTTTGTTTACCCGGCGAAATGCTCCGCACCGCCCCGGCACCCCGGGGTGTACGCACGGATGGGATGCGGCTGGTACCGCTATGGAGTGCGGGAAACCCGTGACAGCCTGCTTCACACCCGGCCTTGATCCCGGTACTGTCTCCAACCCATGGCACGGGATGCTCACGGCGAGGCTTTTCCGCTGGCGTCGGGGAGACTGTTAAGCAGCGGGTCAATTGGAAATCCACGGAGCTCCTTTGGTTCTAGCTTGTGGAGCCCTCCTCCGTAGACACGGCCATGATTCAACAGGTCGTCTGGTTCGACGTTGTTGAGGAACCGCCAAACTAACCGCATGGCTTCGGGGTTATCCTGAATAATCCGCGCCATTCTCGGCTTGGGATAAAGCATCAAAAAGACGTTGCATGCGGTTGCTTTTGAGTGATTGAGGATAAACCGGAACGGTTTTCCGGCCTTCCCTCTCCTGCCCATATACGTGCAGATGATCGGTGCTGCTGGTCGTTGTTCCTGTGCATACCAAGGCTTGCGCAACCGGCACAAATAACGCCCCGCAACCGGCTGTTTTCCTTTGTTTCCGCGTTCAAGATAAGCCCTTAGAGCGGGGTAGCGCTCTGCTATTTCATCCTCGAACAACCGCGTATCAAGCAAGAACAGTTGCTTGTCGATCTGTGGGAGCCCGGTTTCATCGGCCAAGATTTCATTATCGGGAAGGTACCTGGACCCCGGCAGAACAGGTCGAAAGCACTCTATCGGCAAGCCCCGTTCTTCGATATCTGCGCGGTCCATGATAAAAAAGCTGTTATCACCCGTGGCCAATCCGCGTTTGACCTCGAACAGCTCGCCCAACGTTAAACTTCCCTGCCTAGTTGCTTGCTCAGCGTGCGGATAGCGTGTCCACTTTTGTTCGTGCTTCAATTCGAGAATTGCTACCTCTCGAAACAACGTAGGTGCTGTTAGGGTTCCGCCATAGGTGAACACCACCTTGTGCCCCTTCGGCGGGGGTGTGTGCCTGATCCAGACAACAGCTGAAGACACGATAGCGTCTGCAAACTGCGCGTCTTGCGGGTCATATCGGTGGATTTGAAGTAGCGTCACCTTGTCGAGCAAATAACGCCTGAGCATCTTTCCATAGTTCGTCCCCATGAACTCGCTAGGGATCAACCAACCCGCTACCCCGCCCGGGGCCATCCAACGATGTGCCAGCCCCATAAAATAGCAATACAGCCCGGAAAGACCGTTTATTTTCACTCCACACGCCTCATAGGTGCGTGCCCGCAACTCGCCCTTGGTTTCGGCGGTCATGTGATGGTGCCGAACATAGGGCGGGTTACAGATCAGCAGATTGGCACCCTCCCCCTCGGGTGCGGCTTTGGTAAAGTCGACAAGCTGAATTTCCAGTTCAGTTTCGTGCCACAAGTCGCGCGCAGGGGCACCATAGTGTTGGTCAACCTCAAACCCTTGGGCGCTTTCAATAAGCTCCGGCTCTACCACAGCTCGCAACGCCGAATAGAACGAACCCGTGCCAATGCCCGGATCAAAAAAGCGAATTTTTTCGCCATCTGGCAAGAGCTTCCTGCCATGTTTCAGTATCTCACGGGCCAAAGCCGTCGGGGTTGCAAACTGCCCCAGCTTGTTGCGCTCATTAGATTTTTTCTGCCCGTCAAGATCGGCTTGCAGCCTCAGGCGCTCAGCTTCTATTCGGTCGATCCAGCTCATAGCGCCATACCCTCGAAGTCATCAATCCTGTGTTCCCATACCCAGTCGATACCCTCAGCGGCTTCATAGCCCAAGTACCCGCTGTCAAAATATCCACAAAGGAACAGAACAAATCCAACACCGTCGCCATAGGTGGCGCGGAGCTGGTTGATTTTCTGTGCTTCTTCTTTGCGCCGCTTGTTTGTGTTGGTGAAGTCACCGGCCGATTTTGCTTCGACCAAAAGAGGTAGATCGCCAGCCACTGCATCTCGCCGCATAACCGCTGCGTCAACGGGAATATTGATTGTGTTGGAACGGTTTTCGCCGCCAGCCGGGACGTTCATGCGAAACGAATAGGTGCCTGATGGCATTTCCCGGAAAGTGCCTTTGAAGTCATGTGGTAGCTTTGAATAGCCTCGCGCCTCCAGCCAATCCGCGATGTAGGCAAGCTGGCGTTGTTCCTGGGCGTTCCGAATAATCGGATTGGCCACACTTCCACAAAGCCTGTCAGCTACAATGGTTGCCGCACGGTGAACTTCTGTTTTCGCTGCCGGTTCTTGCCGTCCAATCCAGACGAAAATATCAGGATCGGCCATTTTTTCGATAATGGCCCCGATTTGGGCCAATCCTGCCTCAAGTTCGGCGGATTTCGTACGAGTGGAAAGTCGATTTTTCTCAAGGCTCTTCACCAGATTAGGCGGGACGCCAGCGAGGCCAATCAGCCGGTCCACCGCAATGGGTGGGCAGGGCGACATGCGTAATGTTGGCAGCACCCCCGGCGACTGTTTCAAAACTTCAGGCCGAATGCTGGTCAGATTGTCAGTGCTGGCCAATGCGACCTCAACGTCCTTGGTCACTTTAATCCGAGTCTCCCGGAACGTCTTAGGGGCGAAGTTCATAAACCACTGGTTATACATGTCGACCGACTTCGCAATATCGGCTTTCCAATTCTGTGGTTTGTCTAGGTTTACTGGCATCTGGTTTCTTTTCTACCGTCGACACCCCCCTGTCAACCACATGACAGAAAAACCTCAGCAGGTCGGCCAGGGTGAAGGTGGTTGTTTCGCGGGTGTTCCGGTTGAGCAATTCAACGTTTTGAACGTCGCACAGGAGTTGATAGCGGGGGCGTCAGGACTCCTTTAGCGCTTCAAAGCACTCGCCCCCGCCAAATCCCGACCCACCGATTTCTGCTCCACCAGCAAAAAGCGGGGCCAGAACAGATCAATGAAGCCGAATTCATTGTCCAATTTCCTGACGTGTTCCTCACATCTGGCGACGGAACGGCGTTCGACACCAAAGATGGCAAAGAAGTCATTGTAGAAGCTCTGGGTTTCCCCCCGTTCATAGGTCGCATCCGCGTATTTGTGGGCAAAGGCGGCGGCACGGCGGCGGATTTCATTGAAGTTGAGGCGCATGGTGTTATTCCGTTTCGACGCATTTGCATGGCTTGAGGTGGTTGGGAGTCGTTCGCAATGGGCTTATCAGGCTGTTTTGCTGGATTTGGTTAATTTTGACGATGCGGCGGCGGTCCTCGGATGTTTCAAAGATTTCTGCATGACATCGTGATTTTTGCTGGAAGCTTCGATTGGGCCATTCTGTCCAATCCGCTGACCTTACCTGATCTTACATCGGGCAAAGCGGTTTTGGTGGTCTGGTTATGCGATTGCCGGTGTTTACGGGGCAGGTTCTGCCTGATTGCCAACATCGTCAGTTAGGCGTTTTGTTTTGGCCAGCCTGAACTATCGGGCGGCGCGTCATCGTGGCATAGGCATTGCTCAGCCCGGGAGCGGCGTTTGGAGCTCCGCCTGCCCCCGCGTTTTCCCGAACACGCAGGGGTCGATGACGAGGGATAGATAACGGGCGGCTTTTCGCATGATCCCGTCACGGTGGCGACCGCGCAGGAGGCCTTGCTGGCACAGACCTTGTCGGCCAACACCCGCCTGCGCGTTCGCCCCTTCGACCATGATCTCGAACCTGGGGGCTCCTGGCCCGGTTCGCAGGTGCCCGTGTGGACCTTGTCGATGAAACGTTCCTCGTTCCGGGCCTCGTCCGGGCGGGTAAAGCCGTCCTGACCTGCCGCGCTTGCGGTGCGGCACTGAAATGCATGTCTGGATCGTCGGGGCTACCTCTTTGGCCCGGTCTTGTGGCCGCGTCAATATGGCTGCCAGGGCGGGGCGGCACTTTGCACCGCTTCGGCCCGTGATCCCCGATCTGACGGCAACCCCCGGCCAGAAGATCATCACAGGTTGCGAAACGGCAATGGGTCGTCTCATCCGGCACAGCTGCAAAGAGGTCGAGACTACAAAACAGCATGAAATACAACCGCAGTTGAGGGTGCCCGCTCCAGCTTCGGGACACCACTGCCACTGCCCAATCAGCAGACAGTTGAAGCGGACCAGCGGATCATACCCCTGAGGCCCGATCCCGGCGCACCCCAACGCACGCTTGCGCGTCGACGAAAACCACCCTCCAATCCATCAGGGCGTCAATCATTGGTCAGAACATCGTCTGCACCGAACCGCGTCCGACACGAACCGCGCAAAAACTGGTACCTAAAACCACCCCTGAACGCCCCCCAGTAGCATACCGGAGTTGATGGTTTGTCCAGAATCATCCAAATTATGCAGAGATCTTATGCACCACATGTCCGCAGCCTTTTACAATCCGGTTTGGGGGTAGAGCGGGCCGGACGGTCTTGAACCGTGCCTCTGTGCCTGGTTTTACTCGGTTGACCTGCCGCCTTGTCGGGCGACTATCAGGGTTGTTTGTGGGGTTTGTGGGGTTCGGCCCGATTGATGGTTGCGGCAGGAGCAAAAGGGCTTTGGGTGTCTGTCGTATTGGGTTGGCAGGTGTTGCCAATGCTGCAAACGGGGGCCAGGCACGCCCGTTTGCCCCAAAAGCCGCTAAAAACGGCGTTTTCATGGATTCCGTAGTCAATGCACCCGCACAGCACCACAGGTTCAGAGAAGCGGCCCCGAGGCACCTGAGGCAATGCCTTTGCTGGTCGTCGCATGGGGTGATCGCGTAATCTGCCCCCTTGGCCCTCCCGTGTCTTTCGGGGCGGGTTCCGTTTCGCCGTGGTTTATCCCTGGATGTACTGTACGGCCTGTGCGGCTCGGTGGCACCAGGGTTCATTACACGGGAAGCCCCCGCACTGGGCTTACATGGGGGATGCACCACCCGGTCCGGGTGAAGCGAATCGGGCGT
>JACOMT010000053.1:1279-10327 GCA_014623385.1 Paracoccaceae bacterium | reverse complement strand
TCTCCGAACCGCTTGCTGTACTCGATGAAATCAATCGACAAAAAGATGGTTTCATAATCCGTGCGCGTCGCATTGGGCGGCATATCGCCCCAAGAGAGCGTATGCGCCATCCCCGAAACCACTATTTCAAACGCCGACCACCATCCAATCACCCCGACCGCACCACAAAACAGCACCAACCGCCAGGATAGGGACAGGGCAGCCAAAACCACCAACGGAAAGAGAACGTATATACCATAGGCGCGAAAGGCGAGGATTTGTGGTACCGAATCGCTGTAGCTAATCGGGAGGATCACTAACACCGCGCATATCGCCAGGATATCCATGCCATACACAGCGTATTTCAGCCACCACCGGTCGAACCGGGTACCAATCATCAGCATATGCACGATACCGGCCAGGGTAAAGACCAGTAAAAAAACGTTCTGCCACAAAACCGAAGTCAGGCGCGACGAGAATGCATCGCCCCAAACCGGTGCGAGCGTGTTATTCCACAACAGCCAAAAGCCAGCCAGACAGGTCCGACAGCCAATGCTTAGCCGCAAACCCTGCTGTTCGGCCCGGATCAGGCGGCGTTCCCCTTCGGTGGTAACAGGTTTTTCCATGGGCCACGCTTAGTCCGTGATCGGCGGCAGACGGTTGAACCAGTCGAAGTCGCGAACCTCGACCACGCCGTACAGGATGACGCCCACTATGATTATCCACAACACTGCCGCAACACCGGTTGTTACCCAGGCCTTTTTCTTCAGGTGATGCACCTCGGGCGAGCCAACATGGGTACCGGGTACAATCTCTCCCATATCCCCTTGGGTCTGGATGCGGAGCGGCAGTATGATCAGCCAGGTCATGAACCAGATGACAGCATATAGGACGAGCGCGGATGTGATCCCCATGTTGGACCCCTTTTCAAATCTGCTGTGACAGATATTAGTGTGCAGGCGCGCCAGATTACACCGGATGTCAGACCTGCGCCAATTCCACCAGACAGCCATTGAAATCCTTGGGGTGCAGGAACAGAATCGGCTTGCCATGCGCGCCAATCCTGGGCTCGCCCGTGCCCAGCACCCGGGCACCAGTCGATTTCAAATGATCGCGCGCGACCAGAATATCGTCCACCTCGTAACACACATGGTGGATGCCTCCTGCCGGATTTTTGTCCAGAAACCCCTTGATTGGGCTGTCATCGCCCAAGGGATAAAGCAATTCGATCCTGGTATTGGGTAATTCGATAAAGATCACCGTAACACCGTGATCCGGCTCATCCTGTGGGGCACCAACAGAGGCACCAAGCACGATACGGTATTGGTCCGCTGCCGCGCGCAAATCCGGGACGGCAATGGCAACATGGTTGAGACGGCCAATCATCACGACGATCCTCTATGATCGGGCCTCTATGATCGGGCCTCTATGGTCGGGTAGACCGGTTATGGCGGACCGGTTGAGCGCTTGCAAGCACCGCGGCGCGATTGCGGCGATTACCTTCCATCGTTAAGCTATCAGCGCCCAGCCTGATTGCATAACAAAGACCTCCTGCGTGACAGGGTGATGTTCGGCGGAAGTTTTGATTTGGCCATTCTGTCCGATCCGCTGACCTTACATCGGGCAAAGCGGTGTTGTGGTGGTTTGGTTATGCGATTGCTGGTGGTTGCGGGTTGAGAGTGATCTTGTTTGCGGCTCCCCGCAGGTTCTGCAGAGGTGCTTTATCGTGGCATAGGCATTGCTCAATCCCTCAAGCAGCGGTTGCAGATCAGCCTGCCCCCGCGTTGTTCCGAAGCCCGCAGGGGTCATGACGGGGAATCTATGACGGGCGGCCGTTCACATGATCCGGTCACGGCGGCGACCGCGCAGGGGCCTCTGTCGGCCAATGCCCGCCCGCGCGTTCGCCCCTTTGACCATGGTATCAAACCCGGGGGTGCCCGGCCCGGTGCGCAAGTGTGGTGTTTCGCAAGTGCCCGTGTGGACTTGCCGATGAAACTTGTCTCGTTCGGGCCTCGTTCGGGCGCGCAAAGCCGTTGGATTTCATCTTGTCGCCCGGCGTATGCTTTGGGCCGTTCCTGACCCGCCGCGCTTGCGTGGCGGCACTGGAATGGCTGCTGGGGCGGGCGGATCGTCGGGGGCCTTGCGGTGCGTCGATATGGCTGCCGGGGCGGGGGCGGCACTTTGCATCAGTGTGGCGTCGATGATCGCCGCCTCAGCCCGTGATCCCCGATCTGACGGCAAATGAGGGTGCCTGCTCCAGCTTCGGGGTGCACTGCCCGATCAGCAAACAACTTGAAGCGGACCAGCGGATCATAACCCTAAGGCCCCCGGAGCGTCCCAACGCACGCTTGCATATCGGCGAATATCGGCGAACACCACTGACAGTCCATGAGCGCATCAATCTTGCCCAGAACGTCGTCTGCGCTGATCCGCGTTCGGCACGAACCGCGCAAAAACAGGTGCATCGAACCACCTCTGAAGCCCCCAAGAGCATAGGTTGATGGTTTATGCGCAACCCTCTAAATTATTCTTTAAGTATGCAGAGGCCTTGAACACTGCCAATATAGCGCAGGCTATAGGCAATTCGGGCGCTTATTCCCCGCCTGTCCCAGGGCCGGACAAACCCTTGATCGGGCAAACCGTACCAGTCGTCGAAAACAGCCGGTTCGCGAGCAAAGTGCCCCGGTTTTTAACCTGCACAGCGGGGCGCAGATCCGGCGCGTCGATTGCATCCGCTCTGCCCGGCGTCATTTGCGGTTCTGTCGACTTTAGCCGATTATTTTGGATATTGATCTGCCAGACGGATCAGACGCGCACACAGCCCCGGGACGTCGTTACGCTGGCGCCCTCTCTGGGAACACAAGGGGGGCGGATATTTGCGATGGCCACCGATGCCGAGTGCGTTTTTGCTGAACCCCATCGCCTTGCCGGGCGCGGTGCAGGCCAAGAACCTGGAATTACTGCCATCTGCCCGGTATTTGTCAGGTGCCGGATCATCAGGCACGAACCAACCCCATCGCCTATCGCGACACCATGATGCATGCCGTCACAATACTGACGGAAAGCCCAGGGGATGATCACGATCTGATCCAGGCCGCCGAACCAATGGAAACGGCCCGCACCAAAGGCTGCTGGCTGCGGAGCTCGCTCGGTTGACCAGGCTGGCGCAGGACCACATCGAAAACCGAAGGGCAATTTGGATGCTGAACTCTTTTTGGCGGTGCCCCCTGCCTTGTTGTGCTGCCGACCGCAACATTTTATGCGGAATTATGTGGCCAAACGGGAATTATCTGCCGTCAGCGATGCGTGACGGATGACATTGTGCTGATGGAGCAGCGCAAACGGCGGTGCACTACAGCACTAATCCGGGGTTGTCGGTCATCTGCAACCCCGGGAACACAACCGTTTCCAGCACATTCCGGTCCAGACCGATCAATCCCTGAATGATCCAGGCCGCGTGCGACCGCACATCGGTCGTCGGCATCAAGTCACGGCGTTTGTAAAGATCCGCCTCGGTCAGGCCGGGCCAGTCGCCATAGACGCGACCACCGGACACCGCACCACCAACCAGGATCATCGCACCGGCAGTACCGTGATCTGTGCCTCTGGTGCCGTTTTCCTTCACCGTGCGGCCAAATTCAGTCATGGTGACAATTACCGTTTTGCCCCAAACCTCAGGCCCCATCCGTTCCTTCATGGTGGTGATGACCGTGCCCAACCGTTTCAGAGTTCGCATCATCAGCCGGTCCTGCCCCGCATGCATGTCCCAGCCTCCGATGGAAAAAGCGGCAATCCGCGACTCGCCACGCAGCCGGTCGGCCGCGAATTCGGCGATTTTCACGCTGGCGGAGGCGCGTTTCTTGCCGCCCTCCATAGCCCCCATTTCCATGCCTGCCGCGTTCAGACGGGACGCATCCGCATAGGCCGCGGCCATTGCGGGATCCTGTTCCATCAAGGTCCGCATCAGCAATTCGGCCTGTGGACTGATTTCGTAACCCGCATCCGGGGCCCATTCCGACACCTGGGTGTCGCCGGCCATCAACAGCATATCCTCGCTGCCAATGGCATAGGCCATTTCGCGGTTCATGCCCGGTACCTCGGCCAGCATACGATTGAGCCACCCATCGCGGATGCCCAGCGCAGAATCCGTGCCCGATTCGAGGATGTCCTGACCGTCAAAATGGCTGCGCTTGTCGCGATAGGGTGTCGAGGTTGCGTGCACAAACGCCAGTTCTCCCGCCGACCAGAGCGGCATCAACACGCCCAAACCCGGGTGCAAGGCAAAAAAACCGTCGAGATCATGTGCCCCGTTTTCCGGCCCCATTCGCAAGGTATGCCGGTTTCCCGCCAGCCCGGGCCGACCATAGGGTTGCACAACATCCAGCCCGTCCATGGCTCCGCGCAGAATGATGACGACCAAGCGCGTGTCCCAGGGTGCAGAGGCGAAACTGACCGGGGTTATCAGCGGGCTTGCGGCCAGCGAACAGCCGACAATCGCGGACCGGCCCAAAAACGAACGACGTGAAATCACAGGTGACATGCGGTCTTCCTATCGATACTGAAACGCGGGGGATGATAGCACCAGCCCAATCGCTTCGGTTTTGTTTTCCGCCGCACCGGCCGCAAAGCGTACCGTGCTATCGGCAAAGGAACCCAACGCCTCTGTTACAAAAACGCGCGGGTCCGGTAGTTCAGGCTTCAGCCGCTGGGGAATGTTCATGGCCCATTCAATACGGGCCGCCAGCCCCTGTGGCGTGATCCAATTGGTATCGGCCTCCGCCAGCCCATCCGGGCCAGTGGGTTGCTGCCAGATATGGCCCATATTCGCCATCGGCGTGAAAAAAATGCGGCGCATGTCCTTCCGCCGCATATCTTGAATGATCCCGGGTGCGACAACCAGAGCACGGCAACTGGAACTGACGAAATCCAAGGGCAATTTGGCGTTGCGAAAAGTCGTCGACCAAGCCGTTGGATGATCCAGCATCGCCGCATACACCGACATCAGATTTCCATCTGTCCGCAGATAAGCCTCGGTCATCTGGTCGACCAGATCAGGTGCCGGAGTGTCCGATATGAAATGCACGGCCAGTTTTGATGACACATGTCGCGCCGTCGTCGGGTGGTTGGCCAAATCCCGCAAAACAGCCCGAATCGGATCCATCGTCTGCCGACCATTATCGCCATAGGTTTTACCCAAAACTGTTTCCGCACCTGGTTCAGCTCGTTTATACCGGAATACCAGGCCATCATTGGCAGTATACGACAAACCGGTCAGCAGCTCGGCCAATTGCCGCACATCGATCTGCGTATAGGCACCATTAACGCCAAGCGTGTGCAGTTCCAGAATTTCGCGAGCCAAATTTTCGTTCAGACCCAACTGTCCTTTGGATTTAACACCTCTTTGACTGTTCGGCCCGACGGATCGGAACTGATCCAGATAGTTTAGCATCAGGGGATGCGTGACAGCAGGTATCAGCAAATCTTCGAACCGTCCGGCAATATTGGGTCGAATTGCTTCTTCAATATACGGTGACGTGGCACGTCGCAGAATGCCACGTTTCCCCGTCGCAGTGAAATGATCGCCCCAGAAAAACACCAGGCGTTCGCGCATCGGTGAGGGTGTATACACCCGGCGCAATATTTCATGACCAAGCCATTTGATCATATCCTTGCGCGCCTTGGCCTGATGTGCCCGACGTTCCTTGCGCGTGGCTGGAAACGCCTCTGTCCCGCGCGTTTTCTTCATCTTTTTTATGATCTCCCGGTCGATCAGCATGCGTTCCCGAAATACGTCAAATGCTTCGATCGGAAAGGCGGTGGCCATCTCGTCCGAGGATACAAGGCTGTCCAGCATAGCCCCAGGCGATTCCGGTGACGGAATGATCGGGGACAGGCCGCATCCGAACCTAATATCGGCAAGCTCTGGCGAAAACGTCACGACGACGTGCTCCTTTATTTCGCGTGTTTGATGTCAAAATAGCACGGCACAGGAGCGATTTCACCGGTATGGGCGAGACCACACAGGCCAAACGCGCGGAAAATATCGCATTTGGCGGATTTTTTATCAGTCCGTGTTCTGTGGAATGACGCGCAAACCCAATTCCATAAGTTGATCCGATGTTGGATCCGACGGGGCAGCCATCATCAGATCTTCGGCGCGCTGGTTCATCGGAAACATGATGACTTCGCGAATATTAGCCGTGTCCGCGAGCAGCATCACGATCCGGTCGATGCCCGCCGCGCAACCGCCATGCGGCGGGGCACCGTATCGGAACGCATTGAAAAGCCCGCCAAAGCGTTTCTTGACCTCGTCATTGCCATAGCCTGCAAGTTCGAACACTTTCAGCATGATCTCGGGCTTGTGGTTCCGGATCGCGCCGGAGACCAGCTCGTAGCCGTTGCAGGCCAGATCGTATTGGAAACCATTGACCTCCAGCGGGTCGCCCAACAGCGCGTCCATCTCGCCCTGGGGCATCGAAAAAGGATTGTGTTCGAAATCAATGGTACCGGTTTCTTCATCTTTTTTGTAGATCGGGAAATCCACGATCCAGACAAAGGCGAACCGGTCCTGTTCGGTCAGGCCGAGCTCCTTGCCAATAACAACGCGGGCTTTGCCGGCAAATTTTTGAAAAATTGCCGGTTTTCCCCCCAGAAAGAACGCTGCATCGCCAACGCCCAAGCCCAATTGCTGGCGGATCGCCTCGGTGCGTTCGGGACCAATGTTTTTGGCTAGCGGACCAGCGGCCTCCATCCCTTCATTGCCGTCACGCCAGAAGATGTAACCCATGCCCGACAAGCCTTCCTTTTGGGCAAAAGCGTTCATCCGGTCACAGAATTTGCGCGATCCCCCACCGGGGGCCGGGATCGCGCGAATCTGGGTGCCGTCTTGTTTCAAGATATTGTTGAAAATCGCGAAACCGGCCCCGGCGAAATGCTTGCTGACGATCTGCATTTTGATCGGGTTACGCAGGTCGGGCTTGTCGGTACCGTACCACAGGACGGCATCGCGATAGGAAATCTGGGGCCAATCAGTGTCGACTTTGCGACCGCCGCCAAACTCTTCAAAAATATCCGACAGAACCGGCTGGATCGTATCGAACACGTCTTGTTGCTCGACAAAACTCATTTCCATGTCGAGCTGATAAAAATCGGTCGGCGCGCGGTCGGCACGTGGATCTTCGTCACGAAAACAGGGTGCGATCTGGAAATACTTGTCGAACCCGCTGACCATAATGAGCTGTTTGAACTGCTGCGGAGCCTGGGGCAGCGCATAGAACTTGCCAGGATGCAGGCGCGAGGGCACAAGGAAGTCGCGCGCACCTTCAGGAGACGATGCCGTGATCACCGGAGTCTGGTATTCGCGGAACCCCTGATCCCACATGCGGCGGCGGATCAAGGCGACGACATCGGAGCGCAGGGTCATATTGCGCTGCATCACGTCGCGGCGCAGATCCAGATAGCGATAGCGCAGACGCGTCTCTTCAGGGTATTCCTGATCACCAGAAATTATCAGCGGTAATTCGCTGGCACTACCCAAAACTTCCAGATCGCGAACATAGACCTCAATCTCACCAGTGGACAGTTTTGGGTTCCGAAGCTCAGGAACGCGCGCCTTGACGGTGCCATCGATGCGAATGCACCACTCGCTGCGCACCGTTTCCATCGCGGCAAAGGCGGCACTGTCGCCGTCACACAGCACCTGGGTAATCCCATAATGGTCGCGCAAATCGATGAACAAAACTCCCCCATGATCGCGGACGCGATGAACCCAGCCCGACAGCCGAACGGTCTGCCCTACATTGGCGGCGGTCAGCTCGGCGCAGGAATGGCTGCGATAAGCGTGCATAGACATGGTCCTTTGCGCAAAAACAGTTGTGCTGATACATCTTGTGCGCACCTGAAAGTCAAGAGCTCCTGGCACGGATACACCACGCAGACAAGGTTTTGGGATTTCGTGGGCTTCCGCTATGATGGTACCTGATTTTTGTACTTCACTTTAATCCATTCGACATTTCATCCGGGGTTCAAGTACGGGGGATATTGATCTGTACACCTAGCCGCAGAGGTCTGCGCGGCAGGTGCGAAGCACTGACATCTTACTCTGAATGTGCCTTATAAAGCACAAAATAAAGAGCCGACTGTTAAAGATATGACGAAGTATGGAACACGTCTTAAAAATTGATTTTTATGGATCTAATGAGGCATGATAAACAAAACAAACCACGTATACCGACACATATACCAAAAAGAATAACGCTTGCTATCCTTCTGAGGATGTTTAATATTAAGTGAGTATAATCTGTTCTTTAAACTTCGGTGAGGAACAGGACTGGCCCATATGTACTGTACGACCCTCGATAGCTACGGAATGAAATGCAGACCGTGACAATCATCACAACGGTACCAACCAAGTTTCTGATCTAGTTCATATGGACACTGCAACATACTGCATGAGTATGCGAGTAAACCCGCCACGCGTTCAAAGATAGTGACGCACTTAAAAACCGGGATGCAACCAAAGATCATGATACAACCCGTGCAGTCGATATAAATTTGAAATTGCAATTCTGATAACTGTACTTACATTGGGATTGCGTGGTTGGCATTTTAGGCGATGATATCATCCATACATGCACGCGTATGCGCCGTTCAAAGCCGGGGGAGTCGCCGATGTGGAAAAAACTTCTGGATCGTCTTTTGTCCACTGTCATTCAGCAAGGATCGCTGACTGCGACCTATCCGGACGGGTCGACAGAGAGCTATGGTGATGGGACCGGTGACCCGCACGGATTTTCGATTGCAGATGTTCCAACCCTGCGTGCGCTGTGTCTGACCCCGGAACTGGGCCTAGGCGAAGGGTATATGGATGGGCGCGTGACGATTGACGGCGATCAGTTGGACGGTCTGATGCGGCTGTTGGTGCGAAACCAGCAAGCGCATGCTTTCCCTATCTGGCTCCGGGCCATGAATCTATATAATTTTTGGATTCGTGATTTCCGACTGCGCAACACAACATCTAGCGCGCAACAGAATGTGGCACATCACTACGATATATCGGATGACTTATAC
>JACOMT010000053.1:0-1270 GCA_014623385.1 Paracoccaceae bacterium | reverse complement strand
ACAGATCCCGCGATGACATTGGAAGCAGCACAAATCGCGAAAAAGATGCACATCGCCCGCAAGCTACAGATCGAACCCGGCATGACCGTTCTGGACATCGGCTGTGGCTGGGGCGGGATGGCAATCACGCTAGCCCGGGATTTCGGGGCACATGTGACGGGCGTGACCCTCTCGAAAAACCAATTGGCCACCGCCCAGGCGCGAGCCGAGGCAACAGGTGTCGCCGCTCAAACCGACTTTAAGCTGCTGGATTATCGCAAGGTCAGGGGCCTGTTTGACCGGGTTGTATCGGTCGGCATGCTAGAACATGTGGGCGTACCGCATTACCCGGAATATCTTGCAAAAATTGCCGATGTGATGGTACCGGATGGTGCCGCGTTAATCCACACAATCGGGCGCAGCGCGCCACCAATGCCGCAATCGCAATGGATCAACAAATACATCTTTCCGGGCGGCTATGTGCCATCTCTGTCAGAACTGGCCCGCCCAATCGAGGATGCGGGCCTGTGGTATCTGGATATTGAGATTTTGCGCCTACATTACGCGATGACCCTACGCCACTGGCTGAACCGGTTCGATGCCAATATGGAAATCGTCCGGCAAAACTATGACGACCGGTTCATCCGGATGTGGCGGTATTATCTGACCGTTTGCATCCTGGCCTTTGAAGAACAGGCGCAGGCCGTGTTCCAGTTTCAATTAGGGCACAAACGCGACGCGGTACCGATCACTCGGGACTATCTATACCAAGATGCCAAGATGCAATCCCACGCACCGGGGTAATCGGTTTGGAGCTCATATCATCACCTCTTGCGCTGCCCCGCCGCTTGACTACAAAAGACCTCTGCGTGAGCGCGTGATGTTCGATGGAAGCTTTGATTTGGCCATTCTGTCGGTCCGCTGGCCTTATCTGGCCTTACATCGGGCAAAGCGGTTTTGGTGGTCTGGGTTTACGCGATTACCGGTGTTGGCGGGGCAGGTTCTGCCTGATCGCCACCATCGCCAGCTGGGCGTTTTTTGGCCAGCCCGGACTATCGGGCGGCACTTCATCGTGGCATAGGCATTGCTCAACCCCCAAGCGGCGCTTGGAGATCAGCCTGCCCCCCGCGTTGTCCGGGCACACAGGGGTCGATGACGGGTAAGCCGTTCGCATGTCCCGTCACGGTGGCAGCCGCGCAGGGCGTCCCGGTTTGTAGGCGTGGTGTTGGCGTCGATAATCGCCACTTCGGCCCGTGATACCCAATCTGATGGCACCCCCGGCCAGAAGATC